>JAUSNM010000037.1 GCA_030645535.1 Gallionella sp.
ATGTCAAACATGACGGAGCGGCTCATCAGGAAGCGGCCGCCGGCATCCTTGATCGCGTTGGCGCTCAGCAACACGGACAGGTGAGTGCCGTCCCCGCGCGCGATCTCGATTTCGAGATCGCTTATCGGCTCGCCCTCTTTGAGCTTCTGGTAGCACTTCAGGAAGGTTTTTTCGCCGGCCGTCGTCAGCAGATCGGTGAACCTCATGTTGCCCACGACCTCTTCACGTGTGCGACCAAGCCACTCGAGCCCGGTGTCGTTAATCTTAACGAACACACCATCAGCGTCGAGCGAGTGGTAAGCGCAGGGGGCGTTCTGGTACAGATCCTCGATCTGATCGGCATTTTTCCTGAGTGCGCTCCCGGCCTGCGTACAAGCGGTAAGCTTGGCTGCAAGATTGGCATTGGCCGATTTGAACACTGCGGACTGTTGCTCGCATTGCGTCGTGCGTGTGGCCACCAGCTCATCGATACGGCGGCGATGCACACGCAACTCTTCTTCGAGCAGCTTGTCCTTGGTGATATCGATCAACATGCCCTGCTGCAACAGTGGCGATCCCGATTCGTCGTACACCAGGCTTGCCTCATCCAGGAACCAGCGCACTTCGCCGGCACGGTTGAGCAGGCGGTATTCGCAGCGCAACGGTTTGCCGGTAGCGCGCGCATTGTCGAATGCCTCCGCTACCCGTGTTCTGTCATCGGGATGAATATAGCTGCGCAGTGAGCCAACCTGAGAGGTCCATTCCTCCGGGGAATAGCCCAGCGTGGAAAGTTGCGGGCTGACATAGAGCAGCTTGCCGGGTATGTCCAACGCTGCGGTATAGGTGATTGCCGGAATCTGCTCTACCAGGAAACGGTACTTCGCTTCGGCCTGAACCAGACGGGATTCCATCTGTTTCTTTTCCGTCAATGCCTGTCGCTCGCGCAGCACGCGCTGGATGACCGCGGGCAGCAGCTCCAGATATTGGCGGTTAGCATCCTTGACCAAATAGTCCTGCGCACCGCGTTTCATGGCTTCGACCGCGACCGAGGTGTTGTCGGCACCGGTCAGCATCATGACCGGCACCGTGATCTCGCCCAGATCATTTCTCAGCTCGACCAGAAACTCCAGACCATTCATATCCGGCAAGTGATAGTCGAGCAACACGCAATCCGGCTTTTGCTGATGGGCGATTTTCAGCCCCTCGCGACCCGTCTCGGCTTCAGACAGTACGAATTCATAGCTCGTATCCTGCGCCAGCGCGCGGCGGCAGGCCATGCGGTCTACCAGGTCGTCCTCAACGATGAGTATGTGTATTTTCGGTCTGCTCATTGCGGTACCTCGCTGATTGTCCAATAGGCGTCGAAGGTGCGCATGACTTCGACGAATTGCCGGTAATCCACCGGCTTGGCCATGTAGCCGGCCACCCCCAGGTCGAAACTGTTTATTTTGTCCTGTTCTTCCTCGGAGGTGGTCAGCACCACCACCGGGATGCGCCTGAGCAGGGTGTCGTGCTTCATCACCTTGAGGAACTCGATGCCATTCATGATCGGCATGTTGAGATCGAGCAGGATAATACACGGCTTAACGCTGTCAGGGTCGCGCAGATATTTCAGGGCCTCCTCGCCATTTTCCGGATTCACCAGCGGGTTGGCGACCTTAACCTCCTTCAGGGCGCGCTTGACCGTCATGACGTCGACTTGATCGTCTTCCACCAGGAGAATTGGCTTGTTGATGTCTTTCATGCTTGTGTTCCTTATCTAGATTAAGTCTGAATGTTAATCCTGGTACATTGCTGCCTTCTTGAATGGAGCAAGTCTCATGTATTCATGAACGAACCCCTTCAAAAACTACTCGCGTTACAAATTGCCGGAACAATTAGTTCTCAATTTGTATTATTCAGGCTGACTAATCTGCTTTTTCGAAATTCCAGTGCCTCGTCGATCACGCACATAAGTTCATTGAGTTCGAAGGGCTTGCAGATATGGCGAAAAAATCCTGCGCCCGCCCCTTTCAAAACATCATGGGGCATGGCATTGGCACTCAGGGCAACGATAGGAATATGCACCGTTAGCGGATCTTTAAGCAGTATCTCCATCGCTTCGATACCGCTGATATCAGGCAAGGCGATATCCATCAGAATCACATCTGGCAGATGGGTTCGGGCCAGTTCGATACCAAGTTTGCCGTTATCTGCGCTCAGCAAGCGCATATCGGGACGAACCTCCTCAATGAGCTCCCTGACCAGTAACAAATTGACCGGGTTGTCTTCAACATAAAGCAGTGTGTGCTGCTGCATGCCGACATAAATTCTCGGCGTAATCTCTTCAGCTTTGCATCCCCTTGCCTCAAGTTGAGGCACAGTAGCCGAGGCGAGTTCGAACCAGAACACGCTACCCACTCCGACGGTGCTTTCCACATGGATTACGCCTCCCATCAGCTCAATCAATTGTTTGCTCGTCACCAGGCCAATGCCTGTCCCTTCGACGGAGCCACTCTCTTGACCAAGACGATTGAATGGCTGGAAAAGTTGCGTCAATTTTTCCGGGGGCAGTCCAATCCCGGTGTCCTGAATGCTGATGCGAATGTACCCCGAAGTGTCAGCAACGCACTTCACCTCGACCGTTCCCTGCTCGCGATTGTATTTGATCGCATTGGACAAAAGGTTGATCAGAACCTGCTTTAACTTATTCCGGTCAGCCTTGACAATCAAAGAGTCGTCTAACTTGTGAAAGATCAAATGGATGCCATATCGCTGTGACTGCGGTTCGATCATGCCCTGGCATTCTGACATGAGCACAGCCAGAGATACCGATTCCTGGGACAGCACGAGATTGCCGGACTCAATCGTCGAGAGATCCAGAATTTCGTTTATCAGGTCCAGCAAATACCACCCTCCATGGAGAATCTTTTTGAGCCTTGCCATCTGGCCAGGCGCAGGCTTAGGCGAGCCGGCTTCTATTAACTGTGCAAAACCAAGAATGGCATTGAGCGGGGTGCGCAGCTCATGGCTCATTCTGGAAATAAAATTTGATTTCGCAAGATTGGCTTTTTCTGCTGCGGCTTTAGCGTGTATCAGTTCTGCTTGCACACGCTTGCGTTCAGCCACATCCTGACGCAGATGTTTATTCGCCTCAGCAAGTTCATCGGTGCGCGTTGCCACCAGCTCTTCAAGATGCCAACGGTGTTGCCGCAGTTCAGCTTCGACCTGTTTTTTTTCCATCAGCATCCGACGCTCGCGCAGCACGCGTTGGATGACAGCGGGCAGCAGATCCAGACATTGACGGTTAGCATCCTTGACCAGGTAGTCCTGCGCGCCGCATTTCATCGCTTCGACCGCGACCGACACGTTGTCGGTGCCGGTCAGCATTATGACCGGCACCGGGATCTCGCCCGGATCGTTTCTCAGCCCGGCCAGAAACTCCAGGCCATTCATGTCCGGCAAATGGTAGTCGAGCAACACGCAGTCCGGCTTTTGCTGATAGGCAAGCTGCAGCCCCTCATGGCCGGTTTTGGCTTCGGACAGAACGAATTTGCAGTTCGGATCCTGCGCCAGCGCGCGGCGGCAGGCCATGCGGTCCACCAGATCATCCTCAACGATGAGTATATGTATTTTCGGTTTGCTCATAGCAGCACATCACTGTTGGTCAAATAGGCGTCGAAGGTGCGCATGACGTCGACGAATTACCGGTAAACCACCGACTTGTTGATGTCTTTCATGCTTGTGTTCCTTCAGTTTGGATTAGGGTTGCAGAGGTGCGCGGCAGCGTGAAGAAAAATGTGCTTCCTTCTCCGACCGTGGACTCGACCCAGACGTGTCCGCCGTACATTTCCACGATTTTCTTTACCAGTGCCAAACCGACACCGGAGCTCTCCACACGGTCGCGCGGAGCGAGCGTCTGGAACAACTGGAAGATTTTTCCAAAATGTTGCTGCTTGATACCGGGGCCATTATCGGTGATGCTGAATTTCCAAAGCCTGCCCTCGGCGCTACAGTTGATGCGAATTTTGCCCTCGGGTTTGTCCATGTACCTGATCGCGTTGGAGAGCAGGTTCTGGAACACCTGCTGGATGCGGGTCGGCTCTGTCATGACAGTCGGCAAGGGATTTTCAATGGTGACGGTGATGTTTGCCGGCGGGGCAAGCGAGTCGATCACCTCCGGCACCAGCCGGTTCAGATCCACTGCGACCAACGTTTCCTTCACCCGGCCCACCCTTGAATACAGCAGAATTCCGTCAATCAGGCCGTCCATGCGGCGCACCCTGTTGACCAGAAGGCGCATATGCTCACGGCCTGCGTCATCGAACTTGTCTGCGTAATCCGTGGAAAGCCAATCCGCCAGCGAACTGATGGCGCGCAGCGGAGCCTTGAGGTCATGGGACGCCACATAAGCAAAGTTTTTGAGTTCCTCGTTGGCGCTTTTAATCTCCCGCAGCAGTGCTTTCAGATAACGGAGTTGCAGGTAAAGGATGGCAAAGATCACCGCCATGACGGCCAGCGTGTAGGCGACGATGGTATTGATCACTCCGCTGAGGGATACTTTCAAGGTTTGGATCGGATAGGTGATATCGATCACCCCGTGCACCGCACCGATATGCGATTGGGTGTGACATCTCAAACATTCCTGGCTGGCCACCACCGGATACAGATAACGGATGCTGTCCTTGTTTGGAAAAAGCAGTGCGGACTGCCCGCTGTCCAGCGCCTGACGCAAGGCGGTATCGCCAGTGACGACCGCATGTTCCCCCGACATTTCACCGAACTGGCGCGCCACGACTTCACCCCGGTAGACGTTTATCTTCAGATCGGGGAAGGTCTCATTCAGACGCCCTATGGTCTCGGTGATATCCTGCTTGTTCCATCCCTTGCGCATCGCGGAATAGAGACTTTGAAACACCAGCTTGGAAGTTTGTTGCGCATCATTGCGAGCCAATTCTTGCACCGCACGATCCCGCACAATGCCTGACAGGAAAAAAATCAGCGCGATCGCAATCGCCAGTGAAAACAGCGAGAACAGGATCAACCTGCCCAAGGTCAACTGCCTGAATTTCTCCAGAATTCCCTCCATCGCATTTACCCTTTTAATGATCACGCATCACACTCGGCACCCAGTCTTCGACTGCTTGCCGGTTGAAAAAAACATACGATCTATGCCGATTTTTTTGGGTCAGATACTGACAACCAGTGTTCGAATTTTACTTTAAGTTGGCACCAGACGATTAACTTTACGCCTTGATCGTCCTATATGGGCACGAAGGAAATATTCATCGTTGCCAACAGACTACCATAACGCCAGTGGCGTTTTGCGTTCCGGCCAGTTATTCATATCGCCGCAATGCAGCCAACCTTCGACTTGCTCAGACACTCGATGGTTAGCGTCATAGAACCCAAGCGCCCCGCCTTCAGACATCATCAGCCTCAAGGAGGACGGAGTATCATCGACTGCGAGCATCTTGCGCTCATGTACATTACCTGTCAGTCCTTCCCCAATGCCTTCAGAATGGCAGGATAATCGAAGTTTTCCGCCAGATGCAACAGCGTCTTGTGCAACTTCGAATCATGAGATGCAACTTGCCCGATGACGGCGCTGATGCGTTCACCAACCAGGCTTACCAGGGCATCGCGGAGTTCGAGGCGCAGCTCAGGCGGCAATACCGCCAGCATCTTCGCCGTCAATACCACCTCTTCTTCTGCAGCAGGCGCGTCGGAGTAAGTGTATTGCACGCCCAATTGCCTGGTCAGGCATTCATATATTTCGTTGAAGCGGTAGGGTTTGCGCACGAAGTCATCCATGCCCGCATCGAGCATTTCGACGCGTTGCTCCGCAAAGGCAGAGGCTGTGACAGCGACTATTTTCACATCAGTTCCACCGGGCAGTTCGCGGATACGCCGGGTCGCTTCCACCCCATCCATCACCGGCATGCGCCTGTCCATCCAGATCAGGTGCGGCCGCCAGCTGTTGAATAACTCGAGGGCCAGCAGGCCGTTGTCTGCCAGCTTAACCAGGAAACCAACGCTTTTCATCAGTTTGCTGAGCAACAATTGGTTCTCCAGCTGATCTTCAACGATCAGGATGCGGTATTCGGGCTGACCAGGTACCAGGCCCGTAATATCGCCCCTTACCACGTTTTCCGGCTTGACCACGTCGGATGCCGCAACCTTCTCCGCCGGCAGCTCCACTCTGAAGGTTGAGCCTTTACCCTGCGTGCTTTCGACACTGATAGTCCCGCCCATCAACTGCACGAACTGCCGGGTGATCGTCAAGCCAAGGCCCGTGCCCTGCTGGGTAGTCGTTTGCCCCAACTGCACAAAAGGCTCGAAGATTTTTTGCTGGTCAGCCTCACTGATGCCGCTACCTGAATCCTCGACCTCGATCAGCAAGCGCGGCGGTATCGCATGCGGCTTCATCCCGAAGCGCACAGTAACACCGCCTTGCCGGGTAAATTTCACCGCATTGCCGAGCAGGTTGATCAACACCTGACGCACGCGCGCCTCGTCGCCCTTGATATAGCGCGGAAATTCAGAAGACTGGTCGACCAGCAGTTGCAGCCCTTTCTCCTGGGCGCGCACATGCATCATATCGGTGACATCGCGCACCATACCGCCGAGATCGAAGGGGGCACTCTCCAGTTGCACCCGGCCGGCTTCGATCTTGGCCATTTCCAGCACATCGTTGATCAGCGTCAGCAGATGTTCGCCGCTGCGGTTGATGATGTCGAGATTCTCACGCTGCTCCTGGGCCAGCAACGGATCTTTACGCATCAGGCTGGAAAAACCGAGAATAGCGTTCAGCGGCGTGCGCAACTCATGGCTCATGCTGGACAGGAACACGCTCTTGGCCCGATTCGCCGCTTCTGCCGCATTGCGTGCCAGCTCCAGATCATTCGTGCGCAACGCCACCTTTTCCTCCAGCTGATCCTTGTAGCGTTTAAGCTCTTCTTCCGCCCGCTTCTGCACTGTCACATCCCGGGCCGCAGCAAAGACCCCGAGAACTTTTCCGGCTGCGTCCTTGTACACGGTGGCGTTGTACAAGACATCAGTCAATCTTCCATCCACATGCCGGATCGTCAGCAGGTAGTCTGTGACGAAACCTTTGGCGAAGACTTGCTGGTAACCCTCGCGAGCCTTCGCAGGCTCGGTGAAGTAGTTGGAGAAGTCCGCCCCGATCAGTTCGGAACGGCTCTTGCCGGTGACTTTCTCAGTCGCCTGATTGACGTCGGTTATTTTCCCTGCCACGCTGATGGTCACCATCGGATCCATGCTCGCCTCGATCAGGCTGCGGGTATAGACACTCGCATGGAGCAACTCTTCCTCCATGCGTTTTTTCTCGGTGATGTCCCGTGCAATGGTGGAAATCCCGGTGATATTGCCCGACGCGTCCCTGATAGGCGAGAGGGTGAGCGCGACATGGATCAGTGTGCCATCCTTGCGGATTCTTTCGGATTCGTGGTTTGCGACCATTCCTCCCTTGCGTATTTTTTCCAGAAGTTCGTTTATCTCGGCGTGGTGTGAAGGCGGCGCGAGCGTAGTGATGTGCTTGCCGATAATTTCATCGGCGCTATAACTATAAATTATCTCTGCGCCTTTGTTCCAGCTGGTAATGATGCCGTCGGTGGTTTTGCCAACAATCGCATCGTTGGAAGATTCCACGATGGCGGCAAGCTGCGTACGCGTTGCTTCCGCCTGCTTAAGCTCGGTGATATCGATATTGGTTCCAACCATACGGATGGATTTTCCCTGGGGGTCGCGGTAGGTTTTGCAGGCGGCCTTGATATTCCGGACGGTGCCATCCGGACGAATAATACGAAATTCGGGAGCATATTCCCGCTCACCTCGTAGCGCCGCTTGAATTTCCCCGTCGGCAAACTGACGGTCATCGGGATGCAGCGTACGAATCCATGCATCATAGGCGCCACCGAAATCCTCTTTGCGAATACCGTAGAGGGTGTACATGCTTTCGTCCCAGGTCAGTTCGTTTCTTGCGACATCCCAATCCCAAATGCCGACATTCCCCGCAGTGGTAGCAAGATGAAGGCGCTCTTCATTGGTACGCAGCGCCTCCTCGCTTTTCTCGACCGCCTGTATTGCCTGCTGTTGCTTTCTGCCTCCGACAAACAGACCGATCAAGCCCAGCCCCCAGATCAGTCCATGACCGGCAACCATTGCGTTACGCTCGCTGCGTCCGGCTAACATGACCACATCGACCGGGATGGCGACACTTACCCCGCCGCGAATATCGCCGAGTTTGTCACCAAAACGCGCGTGGCATTTCAGGCAAGACTCTTCCGTGACCATCGGCTTCATGTAACGGTAATAGGTCTTGCCGTCCTCCAAGACGTCGAATGATGCCGACTCCTTGTCGCCACGACCGAAAGCTTCGATCGCCTGACGTTCCCACGTATCTGCGGCATTGGCCGGATTGATCGGTTTCGGGCTGGCAATGTGATCACGCAGCGTGCTCCCGCTTGTGCGCATATTTTCATGCACCAGTCGCACGACGTAAGATGAATTAAGTAGCGTCAGCAGTTTGCCTGAAGGCGTCTTGATGTCGCGCTCCGGCACATGACTCAACCATGGATTAGGCTGAATTTTGTCGGACACCGGCACATATACCCCGCCGCTTTGGATCATCCAGTTGCGATATTCCATCTCCATGCCGTGAATTGCCGCAGCTTGCGTGTGCAGACTTGCCTCAATGCTCTGTCGCTGAGAATATAAATTCCAGATTAAAGAGGCAATGAAGACCAGCGTCCAAAACAGCATGAACAGTTTGATATTGCGCCAATACAGTTGAGTTTGGGAATAGGCTATGCCTCGCATTTTTTGTACTCCTTGATCAAATCATTGTTACGGCGCTGAGAATATAGCGTGGCGGTATCGCAAAACCATAAATTACGTAAACGGTGAACAAGTCTGGATCTTAGCTGTCGCAGCAAGCTGTTCAAATCCGGGGCAATTGAGCTGAAGAAAATGACACTGGGGTGCATCGCAGCTGCCGAGCCGGCTTGACCACGTATGTCATACTTCTGCTTCATGCATGCGGCACGCGAGCTATATTTATAGCCATCCCGAAAGCCGCCCCCGGAACTTTGCGTTCAGGTCAATTATTCAACTCCCCCGGCAGCGGCCACTGGTGACGGGCAGCATCCCAGACAGATCGTCGATTTTCCCCTGCAGCTGACATTCAGAATTTTCAATAAATTTCATACACAGGCTCGATTGCGACCGGTATTCTTCGCCTTATACAGAGCCCTGTCCGCACGGTTAAGGATTGCATCAATACGGGTGTCTTCCTCTGCCAAACTGGCCACGCCGATGGAGGTAGTGAAGTGAAGCGGCGAGGCATCTTCCAGCGGGACTTCTGCCACTGCGACAGCCTGACATAAACGCTCGGCGACTTCGAACGCCCGTTCGCTCCCTGTTTCCGGCAACATGATGGCAAATTCCTCGCCTCCGAGTCGGCCAATCACGTCCACATCACGCAACAGCCCCTGGCAAACTTGCACCAGTTTTTTAAGCGTCGTATCGCCTACCTGGTGACCATAGCTATCGTTGACGTTTTTAAAATGATCCAGATCAAGCATGAGTATAGACATCTCCCCGCCGTAACGGCGGATGCGTAAAAACTCTTCTCCGGCATGTTCCAGAAAATTCCTTCGGCTGGCGCAGCCGGTCAGAAAATCGGTATTGGCTTGTTCCTCAAGTTTTTTCAGCAGCACTTTTTGCTCGGTAATATCCTGAATAATCCCCAGCATTTTCGTCTGATCGGGTTCGTGAACATCCTGAATGGTGCCCATTATTTTCGTCTGCCTGCCGGTGCCCAAAGAAAATACTTCGCCTTTTCCATGTACCACACGCACCTCGCCACCGGGTAAAATGATCCGGTACTCAATGTCAACGCTGTTTCCTGCCACAACCCCGCTCAGGTGATTCGCCACACGCTCCCTGTCGTCGGGATGTACAGTCTGCAAAAAAGCGTCATGGTTCGCCATCGACCCTTCAGGCTCTAAACCCAGAATCCGGTACATTTCCTCCGAACAAATGAACTGACCTGACTTTGTATCCAATTCCCAATGTCCGAGGTGCGCAATGGACAGCGCCATCTTCAGGCTTTCCTCGCTGATTCGCAGAGTCTCGGCAATTTTCTTCATTCTCTGAATACTGTGACTCAGTGCGATATGCGTTTTAACCCGCGCGATTACCTCTTCCTTTTGAAATGGCTTGGTGATGTAGTCGACGCCGCCCTCCTGAAAAGCTCTCACCTTGTCTTCCATGTCGGAGGCAGCACTGATGAAGATCACGGGAATCTCTTTCAATTGCTCGTCTTCCTTGAGTCGCCGGCAGACTTCAAAGCCGTTCATGCCCGGCATACGAATATCCAGCATAATCAGGTCAGGCACTTCGACCGTGACAGACCGCAATGCCAGTTCACCGTTGTTAAAGGGACGAACCACATGACCATCGGCTGACAGAATATCTTTCAGCAGCTTCAATACGGCCGGCTCGTCGTCGACAATGAGAATATTACCGATCATGTTTTTGCTTCCTTGTTATGGGTGTCTACCGTTTCCAGCGCATTGAGGACAGGCAGGTAATTAAAAGCCGCCACATGACGTGTCAGCACGTTGGCGAGTGCGGCATCCTGCTGTTCTACGCGAAGTATCAGACCGGCAAGCTGCCCGGTGTCGCCCAGAATCAAACCATCCGCCAGCTCGCGGCGCAGGTTTTCGGGTAATTTTGCGAATGACGAAGAGGATAGTTCAGAATCGATTTCGGCACCTGCTGCTTGTTCGCGAACAAAATGCACACCGAGCTGGCGCTCTATGCAGTCGAAGATCTCGGCGGGACGGTAAGGCTTGCGCACAAAGTCATCCATGCCTGCGGCGAGCATTTCCTCGCGTTGATCGGCAAATGCCGAGGCGGTGACGGCCGCGATTTTGACGTCCGTGCCCCCCTCCAGAGCGCGGATGCGCCGCGTCGCTTCAAGTCCATCCATGACCGGCATGCGCCTGTCCATCCAGATGAAATGCGGCCGGAAACTTTGGAACATTTCCACGCCCGCCGCGCCGTTTTCGGCCACCTTTACCGTAAAACCCGCGTCTTTGAGCAGTCGCTGCAACAACAATTGATTTTCCAGCTGATCTTCGACGATCAGGATGCGATACTCAGGTTGTCCGGACTCCAGCCCGACAACCTGCCCCTGCGTTGATTCAGAAGACATCACCTCGTTTTCCCCGGCTCTTTGCACCGGCACATTCACACGGAACAGCGAGCCTCTGTCCGGCGTGCTTTCGACTGCAATGTTGCCGCCCATCAGTTCCACATACTCGCGGACGATGGACAATCCCAGCCCGGTGCCCTTCTGGGTGGCGGGCTTGCCCACCTGCACGAAGGGCTCGAAGATACGCGCCTGATCGGCTTTACTGATGCCAACCCCGCTATCCTCCACCTCGATGATCAGCCGAAGCGCATCGTCTCCCGGCTGGACACCGAGGCGCAGGGTCACGCCGCCGTGATTGGTGTACTTGACGGCATTGCTCACCAGATTGACGATCACCTGGCGCAGCTTCTCTTTATCACTCCTGATAAACCGGGGAAACTCGGAGGACTGGTCGAGCAGCAGTTGCAACCCCCGCTCCTCGGCGCGCTTGCCCAGCATGTCGGTGATGTCGCGCACCAAAGCACCAAGGTCGAACGGTTCGACCTCCAGAACCACCCGACCGGCTTCTATTTTGGCCATATCGAGCACGTCGTTGATGAGGCTGAGCAGATTTTCGCCGCTGCGATTGATGATATCGAGGTTTTCGCGCTGCCCCTCGGTCAGGCCGGGGTCGTTGCGCATCAGGGCGGAGAAACCGAGAATGGCATTCAGCGGCGTGCGCAGTTCATGGCTCATGGTTGACAGAAAAACGCTCTTCGCCTGGTTGGCCGCTTCGGCCTGCTGCTGTGCTTTTATTGCGCGTGTCTGGGCGCGGCGCATCGCCTCGGCAACGCCGGAGATCATGCTGCCAGTCAGGATAAAGACAGACATTCCCAGCCAGTCGGCGGGATTATTGATGAAGGGGTGAGCCACGAGTATTGGCCACAGGAATGTGACCGTCATGCAGGCCAGAACCGTTGCCAGCAAACCGGCATAGAGTCCGCCATAGATCGCGACAATCATCACGGCCGGATAGAACGTCAGCCAGGCAAGGGTCGAGCCAAGCGCCTGCAGCGGCCATATCCGCAGCGCGGCAGCCAAAGCCACAATGGCGATTGCGACGGCATAACGTGTCCATGCACGGTGTAACAGTTGCTGCGGGTTCATACCTTCCTCCCACGCCAGGCGCACTCAACAATCAACGCATACGTCATATTTCATGCCCGCCATACCACCCTGGATGATCAGGATTTTACGCTGATGAGGATCATTCAACGGGCGTTTCAAACAGCAACTCCAGCGCCCCCAGTATGATCTGCGCAGAACATTCTGCGCCCCGATCAAGACAAGATCAATATTGACAGCATGCTGAAGGTCTGTATCAAACATATAGCCAAACACTTTCCCTGTCCGGCAACCTCAATCGGCGGAGACTTGATGTCTACAGGCGAAAGCTTGCCGTATCAATTGCAATAAAAGGGCAATATGCGAACTAGCATTTCAAGACTCTTGCCTGATGTGCTGCGACCCATGCCTGGCCGAGCGAAATTGAGCTGTCGCCCGGCAGCTTTGAGGTCAAGACACGCAGACCCAGGCGGCTTAAGCCATCAGACACACCGCGCAACAATATTTCGTTGTAAAAACAGCCGCCGCCCAGCGCGACATGAGCGATGTGATGTTCGCTGGCGGCACGCGCAACCCACCCGGTCAGGCCTGCGACCAGCGTGGCATGAAACAGTGCCGCACCATAAGCCCTATCGCGGCAATCGGCCAGCACAGCCAGCAACGGCAAAAAATCCAGCACGCCGCCGGCGTTGATTCTGTAGCCATCGGTAAGCGGCGCAACCGTGCCGTGATGTTGCGCCAGGTTCTGCAATGCGATCGCAGCCTGCGCCTCAAAGGCCTGAATCTCGCTCGCACCGAGCAGCCCGGCCGCAGCATCGAACAGCCGCCCCATACTGGAAGTCGCAGGACAATTTAAACCGCGTTGCAGCATCATCGCCACGGCCTGCGCTCCCGGCTGATCTGAAAAACGCTGCGCGATCTCGTCGCCACGTCCCATCTGATGCAACACCGCCGCCGCCATGCGCCACGGTTCTTGCGCAGCACGGTCGCCGCCCGGCATCGCGATGGGCGACAGGTGCCCCAAACGCTGAAAATCCGCACCCGCAACAAGCAACAGTTCGCCGCCCCATGGCGTGCCGTCCGCCCCCAGCCCCACCCCGTCCAGCGCCAGGCCCAGCACGGGTTCTGCAAAGCAATGTTCGGCACAGATCGCTGCAATGTGCGCATGATGATGTTGCACCGCGATGCTCAGTAAACCTCGCTGTGCGGCAAAGGACAATGCAAACTGCGTGCTGTAAAAATCGGGATGCAAGTCGTGCGCGACGATTACCAGTTGCCCAGGTTCGCACATTCGCGCCACCGTCTCATCCAGCATCAGCCGCGCCTCAATGCTGTCCAGATCGCCGATCAGCGTTGATACGCAGGCTTTATCGTCATGCGTGACGCAGATGGTATTCTTCAGCCAGGCGCCGCACGCCAATACCGATGGCCCTGAAAACGGCAATACGACGATATTATTCAAGCAGGTCTTCTGCAATTCTGGCATCGACCGCGTTGCGGCAACCCGCCCTGATCCAGTCCAGCCATTCGGTCATACCCTCGCCGCTGGTGGCCGAAATGCGGATAACGTGAAGCTCCGGGTTGATGCGGCGCGCATATTCGATGGCGAGATCCGCGTTGAATTCCAGATAGGGTAAAAGGTCACACTTGTTGAGCAGCATCAGATCGGCTGCGAGAAACATGTCGGGATACTTGAGCGGCTTATCCTCTCCTTCGGTCACCGACAGGATCACCACCTTGTGCGCCTCGCCCAGATCGAAACTGGCCGGGCACACCAGATTGCCGACATTCTCGATCAACAGCAGGCTGTCGTCCTGCAAGCCCAGTTTTCCCATGGCCTGGCCCACCATCTGTGCATCCAGATGACAGCCACGGCCGGTATTGATCTGGATCGCGGGTGCTCCGGCGGCACGAATACGCGCGGCATCGTTTTCAGTCTGCTGATCGCCCTCGATCACGGCAAGCGGCAGCGCGCCATCGAGAGCAGCGATGGTTTTCACCAGCAACGTGGTCTTGCCGGAACCGGGACTGGACACCAGATTAAGCGCAAAAATCCCGAGACCTGCCAGCTGGCGACGGTTCTGCTCGGCATAGTCATTGTTCTTGGCAAGAATGTCGCGTTCTATCCTGACCATACGCGCCTGTGTCATGTCTGTAGCTGCCTGTTCAATCGCAGGCGGATGAACATGGGTGGCATGCACATCACCCGGCAGATGCGCCCGAAAACGCACCGCTGCGCCAGTTTTTTTGGACGGACGAAGTGCATGTCCGCCGATCAGCGTCTGACCGACGCCACAACCACAGGTGGCACACATAATTGACCCTTTCTGAATACCGCTGCGCAGCCCACGCAAGTTGGAAGTTTACCACCGTTGAAATTACTTTTGAGATTGCACTATTCCCATCGATGCCTCATCGATGCCGAAATCCGCCACGCACACCGGGCGCCGATTGTTGTAAACTGCCCGCAGCAGGAATCAAAAAACATCCGGCACAGATAGAAAGACACAATGGGATTGTTCGGGAAATTATTTGGTCGTAACAGGGAGGAAGACAGGCCCGAGTTGCTGCCCGCCATCGAACGGGCCGTCAACGCGGTTGAGCCGCGGCTCAAACAGACCAGCGGCTATCCGGAAAATTACCAAAAATCAGTTGCAAGCGCATTGAAGTACGCCCGTAGTCTGGCAGCCAGCGTGCCAGGCCCGGTGGCGCTGAACCGGGAAGCCTATGCCAGGGATACCTTCGTTCATGCCCTGTTCCCTGCGGTTGATTTTGTCACTGATGCATTTTCCACCAGCCTTGCCGTGCAGGACTATTTCCGTGAATTTCCCGACACCGATGAGCTGTACGCCCTGATGGGTATGCGGCGGATTGAAAAAACCATCTCGGGAGTGGCGCTGTCAGGCGAACTGATACAGCACGATGTACTGCAAAAAGCGGTCTATTTCACCAGCCATACCATTGAGAATCCTGCTCCCACTGAGGAACAGGCAAGGGAGAAGGTTGCCCTGAGTTTTTTCGATAGCCTGGTGAACAAGGTGAAACGACGGGTGGAGGCGCGCCGTCAGGGCCAGCTGTCACAACTGCAAGAGAAGAATTTGCTGATCAACCGTCTGCGCGCAGCGGATGTGCAGACACGACCTGAACTGGAAAAAAAGTTATCCCGCATGATAGCCACCATGCAGTCTGATGCAGGCCCGCTGGATTTGAACAATTACCTGAAAGACTTTGAAGCGGTACTGCTGGTTCCTGAGCAGCATCTGAAATTGATTCAGACACCTATAAAGCTGGACAGCATGGGCATCAGGCGTGAGAGTGTCGAGGCATGCCCGACTGAGGCAGTTTTATTCAACGAGCTGATTGATTTTGACCGCCGGAATTGGACGGTAACCATGGTGCATTGCAGCAAGATGCAAAACGAAAACATCACTAGCCGGCTCGAAAAGGCATACCGTCAGCTTGCCATATAGTGCGTCAGCGCGTCAGCCTTCATCAAGGCACTCCATTTTAAAAGACTGAAACGCTCATTGCAGCAAATCGGCCAATGAGCTTTTATCCAGCGTGGCGAAAAAATCCTCCTGAGCCCGATATAAAACATGCTTCAGCCGGCACTTGGGCAACAGCGGACAGGCGGATGGGCTGGTTTTCATGCATTCCACCAGGGCCAGGCTGTTTTCCATCAGACGAATCACCGCACCCACCGAAATATCCCGGGCATCCTGCGCCAGCGTAATCCCGCCGCTACGGCCGCGCACACTCACGACCAGATTGGCGCCCACCAGCGTCATCACGACTTTCATCAGAGAACTCTTGGGAACGCCGCATGCCCCGGCCACTTCGGCAATGGTCGCAGGCGCCTTCTTTTGCCCCAGGTAAATCAAGGTGCGCAAGGCGCTATCCGATGAAACGGTCAGTTGCATGTGTCCACCCCGTTAATTTATAACCCGCATTATAAGGCACGGCATTTGCGTCTTAAAATTTTTCAATATAAAAGATTCCGCAGTATTGCATCATTTCATGAATTATTATATATTCCGCAACTTGGAATCAATAAAAGGGAGGGAACACATGTATCAACAAGTCGCCTGGATAGTTTCTGTTGTATTGATCGCGTTGCTGGCGATTGCATTTATTTATGTGGCTGCACACAGCTCGAAAAACGGGGATAGCGCCAAGGTTGCTGCGGCAACTGGACGCTGGAGAAATCGACTGCTGCTGGGGGTGACGTTGCTGTGCCTGCCCGTCGTCGCCTACACGCTGACCACGCTGCCTTATGCGCGCCACGCGATTTCAAACATGGGCGTCGTCGAAGTTCAGGCCAAGGGATATCAGTGGTATTGGGTCTTGTCGCAAACCGAGCTGCCGGTGGGCCGTCCGATTGAGTTTCAGGTGACTTCCGCCGACGTGAATCATGGCTTCGCGATCTATGGCCCGGACATGAAGATACTCACTCAGACGCAGGGCATGCCGGGCGTGACCAATGTGTTGCGCTATACCTTCGAGCAACCGGGAACATACAAAATTCTTTGCCTTGAATATTGCGGAGTGGGACATCACACGATGATGTCGGAACTCCATGTAGTCGCCCAATAAGTTTCTGTACGGAGAATTCAAAAATGAATGTACTAAATAGAATTAAGTCCCCGCTGGCCAGTGCGGAAGTCAAGGTTTATGCGGCAATCTCGGGCGTGGTCGTGCTGCTGATGATGGTGTTCGGCCTGGTGATGCGCATGACGCAAGGTCAGATGCTGCCAATCGAACCGGGTTTGTTTTATCAGCTGATGACCGCGCACGGAATCGGCATGGTGGCGATTGCGGGACTGGGCGGATCGGCGGTGATGTGGCACTTCCTGGGTAAATATGTCAATCTCAGAGCCGGATTCGCATGGGCCAACCTGGCTTTCTTTCTGGCCGGCGTCGTGCTGGTACTGGGCGGCATCTTTGTCGGCGGATTCGCCGCTGCCTGGACCTTCCTCTATCCGTTGCCCGCTAACGGCATGGGCATGTGGGGCCGGCATGCAGCTGCGGCCTATATGGGCGGCGTGTTGCTGGTCGGCGTCGGCATGTTGCTGTTCTATCTGGAAGCGGCACGCGCCATCATCCAACAATACGGCAGCTTCGCCAAATCGCTGGGTTGGCATTTTCTCAAGAGCGGCCAGGATGCACCACCCGCGACCGTCATCGCAAGCTCGGTAGTCACGATCATCAATATCCTGGCGATTCTGGTGGGTGCGGTCATTCTGAGCATGATGCTGATCAACCTGTACGTGCCGGAAATCGCGATTCACCCGCTGCTGGCGAAGAACCTGATTTTCCTGTTCGGCCATGTATTCATCAATTCCACGATCTATATGGCGGTCATCGCGGTCTATGAGATATTGCCGCAATATACCGGACGCACCTGGAAAGTTTATAAGCCGTTCGTATGGGCCTGGTCGGCGACCTGCCTGATGGTGCTGACCGTCTATCCTCACCACCTGCTGATGGACTTCGCACAGCCGTTGTGGATGCACATCATGGGGCAGATCATCTCCTACACCAGCAGTCTTCCTGTGCTGGCGCTCACGCTGACCGCGACGCTCGGCATGATCTACCGCAGCAATATCAAATGGGATCTGACCTCAGCGTTGCTGGTGCTGTCGATTTTTGGCTGGAGTGCGGGCGTGATACCTGCCGTAATCGATGGCACGATTGCGGTGAATCAGGTGATGCACAACACGTTGTGGGTACCGGGACATTTTCACCTGTATCTGCTGTTGGGTTGCATGGCGATGATCCTGGCCTTCATCAACTGGCTGTCGAATCAGGAAAAAGCGCAAGGTTTCAGCGCGCTGGACAAAGCCATGCTGTGGACTTTTGCCATCAGTGCGTTCACCTATGCGCTGATCTTCCTGATGTCGGGCCAGGCGAGCGTCCCGCGCCGCATGGCAGTACATCTGCCGCAATGGGTCTGGTATAGCCAGGCAGCCTCACTGTTTGCAGCAGGTGTGGTGTTAAGCTCGATGGTGATCGTGGTCAGGGCATTGGCCGGCATCATCAAACCTGTTAAACCGGCCTGACCAACCGGGGCTTTCAGGTGAAAACGCTGTTAGCCTCGGTGATCGTCGTGCTGCTGGGAGTCTGGGCAGTCGCATCGATGAGCGAGGGGTTCGAGCTGCTGACATCCGAACAGGCCCGCCGGCTCGACATCCAACGCCGGCAGCCTGTCGTGCCAAACGTGCGCCTCACCGATCAATCAGGCGGGGCGCACCGTTTTGGCGATTGGGTTCAGGCGCAGAACAAGTTTCTCATCGTCGATTTTATCTATACGAACTGCCAGTCACTTTGCCGTGCGCTGGGCAGCGAGTTTCAGCAGCTTCAGCGCAATATCGTTGAGCGCGGTTTACAAAACCGTGTTCATCTCCTCTCGATCAGCTTTGATCCGGAACACGACAGTTACGCCGTGCTCGGGCAATACGCGAATCATTTGCAGGCCAACCCTGAGGTATGGAGCTTTGCCGCGCCCGCCAGTGCTGATCTGGAAATATTGCTGCAAACTTTCGGCGTCACCGTGATCCCTGACCAAACGGGCGGATTCCAGCACAATGCAGCCCTGGTATGGGTCGCCCCGTCGGGGAAATTGCTGCGCGTGACAGACTACGCTTCGGGTGAGCAGTTGCTGGATGAGTTGGTGAAATCAAATTGACTGCAACGATGAATCCACAAACCGTCGCTGGCGCCGGACTGCTGCTGATGCTCAATATTCCCTTCATACGCCGCATCATGGAGAGCGATATGGCGTATCACATGCTGCTCCAGTTTCCGCTGATATTGCTTGCCGGATGGTTGCTGGCGAGAGGATTTCCTGAGCCTGCAAAGAAGTGGAACTACGCAGGCGTCACCGGCCTGCTGGCAGCCTCGATGATTCTGATGTTCTGGATGATTCCACGGGCATTGGATCTCGTGCTGATTAACAACACACTGGAGCTCCTGAAATTTCTCTCGCTGGCGCTGGCGGGCATGGCGCTGGCATGGTCGTGGCCTCTGGCCGGGATGATTGTGCGGGGATTTTTTCTGGGCAATGTGTTGCCGATGATGATGGTGGTGGGCTGGCTGTATATCGAGGCGCCGGTTCGCCTGTGCAATTCCTATTTGAGCTACGATCAGTTGCGTACCGGGAGCGGGCTGCTTGCGCTGTCCATTGCTGGGAGTCTGCTCTGGTTGTATGCCTTTTTTATGCCGTCGAATCAGGCGGGCAACTCGGAGATAAGGTGATACTCACCTGACAGCACCCTTCAACCTGAAAACCACAGTTCTATCCGCAGATTACGCAGATTCACACAGATAAACAACAAGTTACGAAATAACTACTCGTCACCAAAATGGTTAACCAAGTGTGCGTATAAGTATTTGTTTAATCTGCGTTAATCCTTTTAATCTGCGGACAACAGCTTTTTCCAGGATCAAACAAGCCTTGCACCCGCATTTTTATTCTACTTCAAGCTCCTTGACCCGCATTGCATCGCCGCCCGTCACGCCGACCTGATATCCCCCGCAATGCGGACAGGGCTCATACAGCGCGGCCAGCGGCACATCGGACGCGCATTGCGCACACCAACCCCGCCCTTCGGTCTCTACGATTTCCAACCTTGCACCATCCGCGATACTGCCTGCCATCGCAGCATCGAAACAGAAACGCATCGCATCGGGTTCGACCGAGGACAGGCGGCCTATTTCCAGCACCACACAGCGCACGCGCCGGAAATTTTGTGAACGCGCCGATTCCTCGATGATTTGCAGCACATTCGCGGCCAGCGACATTTCATGCATGTCAGCCAGCGAAATAAAGCGCGCCGCCGAACAGGGCAATCGAAGCGCCCGCCAGGCGCAGCCATTGTGCACGCCCGGTTTTGGCAAGCAAAGTTGCCATGCCGATACCCGTCAGATGCAGCGCTGCGGTGGACAGCATGAAGCCCAACGCATAGATAAAACCGGATGCGCTATGCGGCATTTCAGCACCGTGCGCATAACCGTGGAACAGCGCAAAAAAACCAACGAGCGTAAGACTCGCGATCAGCGGCAGACGGATCGCGGCGGCGATCAACACACCCAGTACCAGCATTGATGCGAGTATGCCGCCCTCGATGAAGGGCAACTCAATCGCATTCATGCCAAGCAGTCCGCCCAAAGCCATCACGCCAACGAAGGTCAGCGGAGCTAGCCACACCGCGCGCCCACCCATCTGCTGCGCCCACAAGCCGACAGCAATCATCGCACAGAGGTGATCGAGTCCTGTAAAAGGATGGAGCATGCCATGTGCCCAGCCACTCGCCGCGTCAATACCGGTATGGGCTTGTGCAAGATTCGGCGCAAGAATCAGCAGCGACAGAAGTATTTTGAGAATCAATCGAGCATGTAATGAGATTGTCATGTCAGTTCCCCAGGATTGTGCAGTCCAGATAGTCTGGCGCATTCAGGTTGCGATTGTATGACGATCAAACCGGACTATCAAATCCGATTTCATGGGCGTAGAATTGCTCACGAAGTGTATCAGTCAAAGCTGTTTTTGCCCGTAACCATTGAAGGGTTCTCATGGTCAGCCAAATCAACACGCATGCAGAGTATCTGGATCCGATACTCATTCATCACCGGCACAACGCCTGCGACCTGCTGCAGATTCTGATAGCGGCGCAGGATCACTATGGATATATCCATTCCGATGCCATCGATCACTTAAGTGAGCAGTTGCAGTTGCCGCGCTCGAAGATCGAAGGCGTGGCAGGCTTCTATTCCTTCCTGTATCTGCAACCGAATGGCGAATATCGCGTGTTGTTCTCCGACAACATCACCGACCGCATGCTGGGCAACACGGATCTGATGGAGAGCATGTGCGGCCAGCTGTGGGTAGAGCCCGGCAAGCTATCTGAAGACGGATTGCTCAGCATCAATACTACATCCTGTACCGGCATGTGCGATCAGGGGCCGGCGATGCTGGTCAACAACATCGCCATCAACCGGCTGACTCATGAACGCGTGAATGCCATCTGTGAATTGATCCGCGAGCGTGTGCCGGTATCCGCCTGGCCTGCCATGTTCTTTGCGATAGAAGACAACATCCAGCGTCGCGATATCTTGTTGAGCAGCGATTTTCAATCCGGATCGGCACTGGCAGCCCTGTTGCAGCGTGGAACTGTGGAGACCTTGCAGGAGGTCAAAATCTCCAAACTGCGTGGACGCGGCGGCGCGGGTTTCTCCACCGGCTCGAAGTGGGAGTTTTGTCGCGCAGCGATGGGTGAGCAGCACTATGTAGTGTGCAACGCCGACGAAGGCGAACCGGGCACGTTCAAGGATCGCGTACTGTTAAATAACTTCGCCGACATGGTGTTCGAGGGCATGACGCTGTGCGCCCGCATCATCGGTGCAGAAAAAGGTTTTCTCTACCTGCGCGGAGAATATCGTTATCTGCTGGAGCATTTGCAGGCGGTGCTGCAGCATCGGCGCCAGCAGAACCTGCTGGGGAACGGCATACTCGGTTTGAGCGACTTCAACTTCGACATCGAGATCCATCTCGGCGCGGGTGCCTATATCTGCGGTGAAGAATCCGCCCTGATCGAATCACTGGAAGGCAAACGCGGCACGCCGCGCAATCGCCCGCCTTTTCCGGTGACCCATGGCTACCTCAACATGCCTACCGTGGTAAACAACGTCGAGACGTTCGCTGCGACCTGCCTGATCTCATTGCAAGGGGGCGCTTGGTATGCCGGCATCGGCACCGACACGTCCAGCGGCACCAAGATCCTTTCGGTGTCAGGCGATTGCGAACGCCCGGGTCTGTACGAATACCCCTTCGGCGTGACGGTAGCCCAAGTGCTGAGTGACTGTGGCGCCGCCGACACGCAGGCGGTGCAGATCAGCGGCCCGTCCGGTGTGTGTATCGCGCCGGACGAGTTTAACCGGCGAATCGCTTTTGACGACATCCCGACTGCGGGTGCCTTTATGGTGTTCAATCAGAGTCGCGACATGTTTGAAGTGGCGCGCAACTTCGTGCATTTTTTCAAGCATGAGAGTTGCGGCTTTTGTACGCCTTGCCGGGTCGGCACTTCGTTGCTGTCCAACATGATGGATAAGCTGGCGCACGGTCACGGTTCACCCTACGACTTTGCAGAGATCGAAAAACTCAATGTCTTGTTGCAGTCCACCAGCCACTGCGGTCTGGGGCATTCGGCCTGCAACCCGGTGCTGGACACCATCGCCCGTTTCCGTCCGGCCTACGAGATGCGCCTGGCCCACAAAAATTTCGTCCCGGCTTTCGATCTTGATCACGCACTGTCTCAGGCTCGCCAAATGACGGGGCGCGATGACACCGGAGCACATTTGGAGCGTAGCCATGAGTCAAAATAAACAAGCAAGCTTTACGCTGGATGGCAAGACCATTCCCTACGCTGAGGGGCAGACCATCATTCAGGCAGCGATGGCGGCGGGCGAATATATTCCGCATCTGTGTTTCAACCCGGAGTTCAAGCCGCATGGCTCTTGCAAGCTGTGCACCGTGAAAGCCAACGGGCGGCAGACGGCATCCTGTACCCAGCAGCCACAACCCGGCATGGTGGTCGAGAGCGACACCACGGAAATCAACGATGAGCGGCGGGCGCTGTTGCAGATGTTGTTCGTCGAGGGAAATCACTTCTGCCCGTCTTGCGAAAAGAGCGGTAATTGCCAGTTGCAGGCCACCGCCTACGAACTGAATATGATGTCGCCGCACTTCGATCAGTTTTTCCCTGACCGTCCGGTGGATGCTTCTCATCCGGAATACCTGCTGGATTTTAACCGCTGCATCCTGTGTTCGCTGTGCGTGCGCGCCAGTCGCGATGTCGACGGCAAGAACGTGTTTGCCTTGTCCGGGCGCGGCATCAAGAGTCATTTGATCGTCAATGCAAAATCAGGCCGCCTGGCGGATACAGACTTTACCGGGTACGACAAGGCGGCGCACGTCTGCCCGGTCGGCGTCATCCTGAAGAAACGCGTCGGTTTCACTGTGCCCATCGGATCGCGCAGTTTCGACGAAAAGCCGATCAGTGCCACGCCGCATCCAACCGTGAAAGGAGCCTGAGATGAATGCTCCGGTAAAAAAGTTGAAGGTGGCGACCACCTCCCTGGCGGGCTGCTTCGGCTGCCATATGTCCTTTCTCGATATCGACGAGCGCCTGCTGGATCTGGTGCAACTGATTGAATTCGACCGTTCTCCGTTGACCGACATCAAACACTGCGGCCCCTGCGATATCGGCATCATCGAGGGCGGCTTGTGCAATGCAGAGAACGTGCATGTGCTGCGCGAATTCCGTGCAAACTGCAACATCCTGATTGCATTGGGTGCCTGCGCCATCAACGGCGGTTTGCCGGCTCAACGCAACCACCTGTCCCTGGCGGCCATACTGGAAGAGGTCTATCACGCGCAACACGGCCTGGTTGATGGCTTCATTCCGAATGATCCTGAGTTGCCGCTGCCGCTGGATAAGGTCCACCCGATACATGAAGTGGTGAAGATCGACTATTTCATCCCCGGCTGCCCGCCTTCCGCTGATGCAATCTGGAAAGTGCTGACCGACCTGCTCGCAGGCCGCGAGCCTGAGTTGGGTCACGGCCTGATCCATTACGATTAAAGGTGCATCTATGTCTTCCCTATTAGAAACTGCCGCGAATCCTGAAAACTTGCGCCGCGTCGCCATCGATCCTGTGTCGCGTGTCGAAGGCCACGGCAAGGTGACCATCCTGCTTGATGACAAAAACAAGGTGCATCAGGTACGCCTGCACATCGTCGAGTTTCGCGGCTTCGAAAAATTTATCCAGGGACGCCCCTATTGGGAAGTCCCGGTAATGGTGCAACGCCTGTGCGGCATCTGTCCCGTGAGCCACCATCTTGCTGCGAGCAAGGCACTGGACGCCATCGTCGGGGCAAAACATCTCACGCCGACAGCCGAGAAGATTCGTCGCCTGATGCACTACGGCCAGATACTGCAATCGCATGCACTGCATTTTTTCCACCTGTGCTCACCCGATCTGCTGTTCGGTTTCGACAGCGATGTCAGCAAACGCAATATCGTCGGCATCGCCGAAAAATATCCCGAGACGGCCCGTCGCGGCATCTTGTTGCGCAAGTTCGGGCAGGAAGTAATCCGTCACACGGCAGGCAAACGCGTGCATGGCACAGGTTCGGTTCCGGGTGGCGTGAACAAATCGCTTTCTGTTCCTGAGCGTGACGAATTGCTCAAAGACATCTACCAGATGGTGGCATGGAGCCGTGAGGCCGTGCACATGGTAAAGGAGCTGCACCACAAGAATCCCGAACTTTACAACAGTTTCGGCGCCTTCCGCGCCAACTACATGTCCATGGTGGGCTTTGATGGCTCACTCGACTTGTACCACGGCACACTGCGCGCCCGTGACGCGAACGGCAATATTCTGTTTGACGGGGTGGACTACCAGAATTACACGCAGCTGATCGAAGAAGAGGTAAAGAACTGGAGCTACATGAAGTTCCCCTATCTCAAATCGCTGGGCAAGGAAAAGGGCTGGTATCGGGTGGGGCCTCTGTCGCGCGTACAGAATTGCGACTTCATCTCAACGCCTTTGGCCGAAATCGAGCGTCGGGAGTTTATGGCTTACAGCGGCGTGATGCCGATGCATGCGCCGTTAGGCTACCACTGGGCACGCATGATCGAGATGCTGCATGCAGCCGAGACGATCAAAGACCTGCTGCACGACGACGACATCACGGGCAGCGATCTGATCGCAACCGGCGAACGTTGCTTTGAAGGCGTGGGCGTGATCGAAGCGCCGCGCGGCACGCTGATCCACCACTATCGCGTTGACGAGAACGATCTGATCACCATGTGCAATCTGATCGTCTCCACCACACACAACAACCAGGCGATGAACGAGGCGGTGCGCCGGGTCGCGCAGCAATATCTGCACGGCCACGAGATCACCGAGGGCTTGCTCAACCATATCGAAGTGGCGGTGCGCGCCTTCGACCCTTGCCTGTCCTGTGCGACCCATGCTTTGGGCAAGATGCCGCTTGAAATCGAGGTGCTGAATGAAGCCGGCGAGCGCCTGTCCAGCCTGTCACGTTCTGGCGATGGCACGTTATCGTGAAATTCGCGCGACCTTGGCCCTCTCGCCCGCTTGCTAGAAGAGAGGGCTGCTGATATGCAAGTGAGTCCAAAAATCCCGCCTGTTCTGGTTTTTGCCATCGGCAACGAGTCGCGCGGTGATGATGCGTTGGGGCCGCTGGTGTTGCGGGAACTGGACGACTGGTTAAATTCAGGGGAAGGGAGAAGGGAGAAGGGGGAAGTGTTTGTTGAACAATTCGAACTGATCGAAGACTTCCAGTTGCAGATCGAGCACGCGATGGACATGAAGGACAGAAAACTGGTGCTTTTCATCGATGCGGGAATGGATACACCGGCCCCCTTTTCTTTTTATCGCGCCCAAACGAGCAACGAACCGGTGTTGTATAGCCATGCCCTGGCACCGGAGGTTTTACTCAACGTGTATGCACAGTTCTACAGTCAAGCCTCACCCGATGCGTTCGTTTTGTGTATCCGTGGTGAAAAATTCGAATTAGGCGAAGCACCCTCCCCTCAGGCTGAAGAAAATTTGGCTTTGGCACTTCATTTTGCCAAACAACGCCTGCTCGAACCGGAAGCCGTGGCCTGGATAAAGCATCAATAACGAAAAAAGTTGGGTCTGCCTAACGTCGGCTCCTCGGCCTAAGGAGAATGTCAGGAGGGGTACTGCGACAGTCCGGTTGAATCTGCACCGAAGAGCAGCCTCTCGCGGCAAACGTGCTGACCGTCTCCTGTGTGAGTTCGCCAATGTCCGCAATCGGGCAGCTCAGTTTTTTGTGCGCCAAGGAAATTTTAATTGCTCTGAAACAGGCGTTCGCCAACCATCAATATCGAGACATTACGGAATGTCGCAATCCTCCGAAGCCGACGCTCAACATCTACGTAATAGGCGCGTTTGTGACATATTTATTGGCATTACATTCTTATCTGTTATTTCGCCGGCAATAACTTCAGGATGGCAGGATAATCGAAGTTCTCCGCAAGACGGGACATCGTCCTATGCAACTTCGGATCAAGAGATGCAACTTGCCCGATAACGGCGCTGATGCGTTTGTCCTCCAGGCTTTCCAAAGCTGCGCGGAGTTCGTCGCGCAATTCCTGAGGCAATACTGCAAGCATCGCCTCATTCAGCTCCACATCACTCGCCTCTTCGGCCGCATTCGCGTCGGCGTAGATGTATTGCAATCCCAATTGTTTGTTTAAGGTTTCATATATTTCATTGAAGCGGTAGGGTTTGCGCACAAAGTCATCCATACCTGCCGCCAGCATTTCATCGCGTTGCTCCATAAAAGCCGAGGCCGTGACCGCAACAATCTTCACATCCTTACCACCGGGCAATTGGCGGATACGCCGGGTCGCTTCCAGACCATCCATAACCGGCATGCGCCTGTCCATCCAGATCAGATGTGGCTGCCAACTCTGGAACAACCCAAGTGCCTGCTGTCCATTATCGGCCACCTTGACGGTCAAGCCTATGCTCTCCATCAACTGGGTGAGCAACAACTGATTCTCCAACTGATCTTCGACAATCAGAATGCGGTACTCCGGCTGACCCGGTGCCAGGCTCACAACATCACCTTTAACCGTGCTCACGTTGTTAGCCACATCACATGCCGCCACCATATCCACCGGCAGTTCCACCCGGAAGATCGACCCCGTGCCAAAGATACTCACAAGATTGATCGTCCCGCCCATCAGTTCAATGAACTGCCGGGTGATCGTTAAACCAAGACCCGTACCCTTTTGCGCTGCGAGTTCTCCTACTTGCACAAACGGCTCAAAGATTTTGTCCTGATCTTCAGGCTTCATGCCGGGGCCAGTATCCTCGACCTCAATCAGCAGGGTTTTCATCGGGCCATTCGGTTTCATGCCGAAGCGCACGGTAACTCCTCCCTCTTGGGTGAATTTCACGGCATTGCCCACCAGATTGATCAGCACCTGACGCAGACGCGCCTCGTCACCTTTGATATAGCGCGGGAACTCGGAAGATTGATCGAGCAGCAGTTGCAAACCCTTCTCCTGAGCCCGCACCTGCATCATGTCGGTCACATCGCGCACCAGCTTACCAAGGTCCAGAGGCAGGTTATCCAACTGCACCCGACCCGCTTCGATCTTGGCCATTTCCAGCACATCGTTGATCAGCGTCAGCAGGTATTCGCCGCTGCGATTGATAATATCGAGGTTATCGCGCTGATCTTTTTGCAACGATGGCGCCTTGCGCATCAAATTGGAAAATCCGAGTATGGCGTTCAGCGGTGTGCGCAACTCATGGCTCATATTGGCCAGAAATATGCTCTTTGCCCGGTTTGCCGTCTCGGCCGCATTGCGTGCCTGCACCAGATCGGTCGTGCGCGACTGCACTTCCTCTTCCAGATGATCCTTGTACTTTCTCAGTTCACCTTCGATCCGCTTGAGTGCGGTGATATCAAAATTGGTCCCGATCATACGGATGGGCTTGCCCTCCAGGTCACGGTAAGTTTTGGAGGAAGCCTTGATATTCAGAACCGTGCCATCCGGACGAATAATGCGAAATTCGGGCGCGTACTCTCGCTCTCCACGTAATGCGGCCTGAATTTCCCCGTCAGTAAATTGACGGTCATCGGGATGCAGCGTGCGGATCCAGGCATCATAAGCACCACCGAATTCATCTTTGGCAAGACCATAGAGGACGTACATGCTTTCATCCCAGGTCAGTATGTTTTTTGCGACATCCCAATCCCAAACACCAATATTCCCCGCAGTAGTGGCAAGATGAAGGCGCTCTTCATTGACACGCAGTGCCTCCTCCGCTTGATTGCGTTCAGTGACATCCCGCGCAGCAGCGAACATGCCCAATACCTCGCCTCTCTCATTGCGATAGAGACTGGCGTTATACAACACGTCGGTGATATGGCCGTCATAATGACGCAAAGCCAGCGGGTAGTTAGTTACAGCCCCTTCCAGAAATACTTTTCGATAGACCTCTCGCGCTTTCTCCGGCTCGGTGAAGTAGTCAGAAAAGTCCGTCCCCATCAGTTCCGGACGACTCCGACCTGTGACCAACTCGGTGGCATGATTTACATCGGTTATTTTTCCATCTGCGCTAATCATCACTAACGGGTCAAGACTCGCCTCGATCAAGCTTCTGGTATAAAGCGACGCGGCTCGTAGCTCCTGCGCTATCCTCAAGTTTTCAGCAAACTCAGCGTCCAATCGCTTAAACGGCTCGCGCACGCTAACCACGAACACAGCCCCGTAAATGAATGCATATGCCACAATTTTATACAGATGACCAAGTAGATTGAAAACATCGGCCACATCGGAATAGAGCGTGAAACACAGTTCACTCAGGATGGTGATCACCGTGGCGGCGAACAGCCCGACCACATTATCAGATTGCTGCCGCCTAGCCTGTAGGTAAAACAACACGGCGGGGATCAGCAAGATGGCGATAATCGCGTATTCCGCGCCGATTTTGAACGGCGTCAGCCCTTGCCCAGCGATAAAAGTACGCGGCCAATTCTGCGGATAGAACAGCCCCGCCCAAACGACCAGCACGGTGATAAAGAAGCTGCCGACCAATAACCCGTAGCGGGTGCGGGGGTTTTGCAAGGGTTGCCATGGTCGAAGCGCCACGACGAGCAAAGCCAATGCGGCAAGCAAGCGCCCGGACAACCATAAGTTGATGGCTTTTTCCGGACCGCTGGGAGTGATGAAATCAGACATGCCTTTAAACGACAGCATGTGGGCGAAATCGATCAGCCCCACCGAAAGCAGCGCGCAGGCAAGAATCACGATGTTGCTCGGACGCTCTATGCTGTAAGCGTTCCAGGCGACACCGAATACCAGCATAGAAATGACGATTGAGAAGGTTTCGGCAAATATGTGAACCGGCAGATAACTTGCCAGTCCTTGCACGGTATGGAACGCGGGGGCCAGCCACACAACAGCAAACATCAAGGCCAATCCTGATACCAGCCAGATCGTGTGACGAAATTTGAGGTTGCTGGATGGCATGATTATTCTCTGACGATCAGTTTACGACAGGATCGGCACGGTGATTCGCGTGACCGCATCGAAATGATCAAAAAGCATAAGCCATCCCTATCCCGAGTCCGGAGAGCTTGGCGCCAGCCGCAGTGGCGATGCTCAGGCCGTCGCCGAAGTTGTAAGTACCATTTGTACGATTGCGGATGACGGTGTATTGCCCATACAGTTCGCCACCTTCAACGAACATATAACCATAGCGAAATGAGAGTTGGTCGGCACCGGTGTTAACCGTACCGCTAAGATCACCGGCGCGCGTGTACACCACGCCCAGATTGCTGTCGCCGAAACGGTATGATCCGGACACACTCGTGGCGCTGCGTGTGGTGCTGCCCGAAGCCAGGGTGCTATAACTTAGACGTTCGTAAACCAGACCGATCTTGCCTGCCCCCAGCTTGTATGCCGCGACCAGCCGAATGCCGGTATCGGCACCGCTGATATTGGACGCCCCCAGCACCTTCAGATCCTGATGACGTTCCTGTGCAATGGCGAGATATATGGGCTCACTGTCGTAGGCAGCAGAAACAGACCACAAGGCCGGACTGACAGCTGCGGTCTTGTTGGCGGGGTCGTCCATGCTGTAGGCCAGCTTGAGTTGAACATGCTGATAAGACGGACTCCAATATTGCAGCGAACTTTTCTGGCGGCGATGGAACCCTGTTGAAGCAACAGTGACACCGGCTACGGAGGGATGAAATCCTTGCGCTGTGGATGGAACAGCTGTTGCACCGCTGATGCCATTACCGATGCTGCCCAGCACTCCGATGGGACTGCTTATATGGGAGTTGTCGAACAATTCGACCTTGTCATGCACTTGGCGGAACGGGGTATCCCATACGCCCAGAAACACTGTACCGAAAGTTCCTTTCATGCCGATATGCGAGTTCCCCCATAGTGTGAAGAGACCACCTCCACCGCCGGTTTCCGCACCGTTCAGGTTGATGCGGGTACCGATTTGCCAGAAAGCCTGCAATTCATCCCCTATCTCTTTGCTGCCTCTGGCGCCGACGCGCGAGGCATTGGAAGCAATCCTGCTGTGTGAAGAGGCAACACCGACTCCCGGTTGGCTGGTTTTGACCGATTGCACATCGGCATCCAGTTTGCTAAAGAACGAAACCTGACTATCTGCAACTGCGTTCAGTGGGGCGCTGACAAAAGCTGCGACCAGCAACGCTAAATTTCTTTTGCCCATGCAGATCCCCCTAAGTTGTTACAGTTGTTAGGAATTATAGCCCGTACATTGAGAGAGTCAGAAAATTTATGTATTTCGTGAACGACTGAATGGTACCGTGTCGCCTTTCGATCCTTGTAGTAAACGAAACATTTTTTCTCCACAGATTGTAAGTTTAGGAAGGTGTGGCCCCAGCTAACTTTGCCACCACAGTAGAACATTGCTGCAGACTTATTGAGGAAGTAATACTGAATTCTATATAGGTCTTATACATTTCTTGGCGAAGTAGACACCTGCACGTCACCAAAAGTTCGACCGCAACGAAGCGACGGACAGGTGAATAGCGGCTCCCGGCACCTTCCGGATGGCCGGCTTAGATAATACACCGCCCGAAACCTGCCTTGCCGCTTTACGTCCGGTATCGGTCGGGGATAATTTCACTGCAAGGTGTTTACGGATGCGGGTAACGCCCCTCTGCAGTAAAAAACTCTCGTATTAAAAAATCTTCCAGCCCGGCGTTATCCTCCATGCGAGCCGACAACACAATCACTCGTCCAAGGCGTCGAGATTCCCAACTAAAGTTACCCTGATATTCGCGTCGAATAATTTCAATCATCTTCTTGACGATTGCCAGATCAATATTGTTATCTGCGCCTGCCTCTACATCGATGAGTTCAAGCCGGGAATTGCTGTAATCATGTTTCCAGCCTCTGAAACTGAACTGAGCTGTTCTGAATGATTTATGCCTGACTTCAAAAATCCCGTTCGTCCCCTGCTGCTGCAAATTGCGTTTGATAACGGCATCTCTCTGCTCTTCAGCTGACGGTTCATGCGTATTAGCGCTCGCAGCCGCATTGTCAAACGCAGCGCTATCCTCCAGTTCCTGTGCACGCTGCCTTTTTTCCTTGATATATGACATCAAATCTGCGGGCGCGTTATTTACAGCGGATAACGGAACAGGTTGTGCAGATACCGCTTTCATCACGATGACTGAATGATTTGGCTGTTTTGATTCAACAAGCGGTTGCCTCATGATGATTGTCTTTTGTGATACGACCTGCCGTGTTTTTTTTGAAGGCAGCCCGACAATGCGAATATTCAAGGTTTTGGGGGGAGAAGAAGCGGTGGCTATCACAAAGTTTCTGGTGGAAAACAGCACGGCAGCATGTATCGCCAAAGAAATAACAAATGCAATTAATGTATTGCGTCTGATGTTTATTAGAATACAGGGATTTTTTGACTGGCGATCCCAGGATGCTATTGAATGATTCAATTCAGTATTTGTCATGTAAAAATGCATTTAGCACAGGCAGCACGGAGCATGTTTTGATCCCCCAATCACCCACACGGTTGGCGCACAGTAAATATTGAGCATGCGGCACAAATTTGACCTGCGTGAGCAGTCTGGCTGCCAGTCAAAAATGGCTCTATGTAATTTAGAGTGGCTGGTCTATTTTACAAGCTACTTCTGCCGGGGGCAGCCCGGCGGCTGGTTACTTTGGCTGCGTCCATGTTTGTTTTCAATGTTGCGCCCAAACTGCGTTTTCTTTTGCAGCCAAACAATACCAAAGACAACGAAGTTGCAGTGAGGCATTGCAAAAGCAATGCCGAAACTAAAAGGCGACCCCGGTTTGCCGCGCCAGTCTGTCTTGTATAAGACAGGCTGCGTGTCCTTGATAGCCAACAAACAGCGGGGCTGCGGAACTCGCACGATCCGTTTTGCGGCCACGTGCTCAAACAGCCCTCGCCCAACGGCACCGCTGTTTGCTGACTATCTTCGGCGGCACACAGGGGCTGAGGGTGGTATCGAACGCGCGTAATTTCATCGCACTACTTACCTTAAAAGATTCACGTTACACACTGCATTTTATATAGGCCCTAAAAAATTTAGTGAATTAATTTCCGATCAACTATCCGGTGGAGTTTAACACCCGGGAGTTTCCGTGCATGAAGGTATTGCAAACCATTGCTGACGGGCAAGATACAAAGATGATCTCGTCCCGATGGCAGGACGGCATCAGGGAAGTGGCTGCATATGCAATTATTTCTTCTCGCTCTCGATCGTGACAAGCGTAATCTCAGGCGCAGCAAAAAGGCGTATCGGCGGCCCCCAGGTTCCAGCGCCACGGCTCACATATAGCAGGCGCCCGTCGGCAAGTTGTGTGAGGCCGGTGCGCACGCCATAGCTTAGCCGCGTTAAAATTCCAAACGGAAATATCTGGCCGCCATGGATATGGCCGGAGAGTTGCAAATCGAATGGCATTTCGCTATCGAACACCGGCTGGTGTTTAAGCAAAACGATGAAATCTTCCTTAGTGACTGAAGCGAGCGCCCTATCCGCTTTTGTCGCCCCGGCACCTGGATCATCGATTCCCGCCACAATGATCCCGCCTGCGGCGGCCGACTCGCCTCGCAGCACAGTAAAGCCGGCACTGTGCAGAAAGCGCAGGGAATTATCCAGTCCTGCATAGTATTCATGATTGCCGAGAACAGCGAATTTCCCCTTGGGGGGCTGGAGTGTGAGGAAGCGCCTGGCCAGGGCATCGAGATCGTCCCCTTGCCCGTCAATAATGTCTCCGGTCGCCACGATGATATCGGGTTGAATTTCGCGAAGTATTGCGATGACGCGCTCAAGAAATTCATCACCCAGCATCACGCCTAAGTGCAGATCGGAAATCTGCGCGATGGTCACCCGACCGATTGCTTGCGACAGCCTGGGAGTGGTGATCTTAATTTTCTCAACACGTATTTTCCTGGCCTCGACAAAACCATAGCCCAGCATCGAAAGAGCCAGCAGTCCAACGGTCAGGAGCGTCTTCGATTCATTCAGGTGCCACTTGAAACCCAAGAGGACCGCCATTGCATGACCTGCGTCGAATACCAGGGCGATGGAACAAAACAGGAACAGGAATCCCATCCAGACATAAACGGCCCAGGAAGTAACGACGGTTGCGCCGTGCCAGTTTTGCTTTGTCATGTGCCAGAGAATCAGCGGTGAGAAGGTCATGACGAGCCCCAAAAACCCCAGCGTCAAACCCGGTCCTGGTGAGTGCGTGAATACCAGCCACACCTTAGCTAAAGCATAGATGTGCATGACGCCGTAAATCAGGAACGCCACGCTTAAGAAGGCCAGCATTCCCATACTCCTTGTGGTTATTTCTTCAAGTTATGGATTATCGGCTTTTTTCGTGGCCTGTGCATCGCCACCGGGAACACCGACGACGATCGGCGCAATGGCGGAATGTTGCAAGCTTGATTCATTCATGGATACCTCCTTATGAAAGTTCGCAAAGGCAAGCGACTAGACACGAGCAGTGCAATCAGCACTGCGTACATGAAATATCGAGGGTAGCGTTCCCTTTTCTCAATCATCTGTTCCTTCCCGCGTTAGAATGACCGCCTTCCACTGGCTAGTCGCCAAATTCTCTAAAGACACCTCATGATTGAAGAACGTTTAGTAAACATAGAAACAAAAATTTCCTTCCAGGAAGACCTGATAGAAGAACTGAATAAAGTTGTCTATCAGCAGCAACAAAAGCTGAACCAGCTTGAAGCGATTTGTACATCGCTCGCAAGACGCATCCAATCGCTGGCTGAAGCAGGTGATGAGAGCAAGCCTGTGAATGAAAGGCCGCCTCACTATTAAGTCCTGCCACCCGAATTATCACCCGCATAGCCGCTTTGGGAAAAATATTTTACTGGCGGACACACAGCCGTCTATCAGATCCCCTGGTTGATCATACCGGCATCGAAGGGTTTGCTGTTAAGGGCGCAGAAGCTGCCCATCGCCCGGATGACATCATCAACAGGTATAGGCGGGCGGCTGAGATGCAGATACCCGAGTCAGGCTCCTGGAAACAATTTTCAGGAGTCGGCGGGCCATTCGTGGTACTGGTTATATTGATGAAGGAAAAATATAGCCGCGTTTACAGCCGGATCAATTCGTTCCCCTGAAATAAAAAATCCGCTCAGAGCGGATTTTTTATTTCTTGCAATTACTTTATTGGTCAGCGTGAGAAGATTCGAACTTCCGACCCCTACCACCCCAAGGTAGTGCGCTACCAGGCTGCGCTACACGCTGAAGCCGGCTATTATAACAGAGCGATCGGCTGTTTGAAGAATTTTTACGCGTTTAACAGCGCGATGATGTCACGAATTTCACGTTTCAAGAAGGCGACATCCATTCCCGATGCAGAGTCCGTGGCTGCTGAAACTCTGCCAGTCACTTCCACAGGTTCGACCGAATTATTGGATCCGCGTGTACCGTCGAGACGGTTGCGTGCGCCGCTGATGGTAAAGCCCTGCTCATACAGCAATTCACGGATGCGGCGTATCAGCACTACTTCATGATGCTGATAATAGCGTCGATTGCCGCTGCGCTTGACGGGGTTAAGCTGTGTAAACTCCTGCTCCCAGTAACGCAGCACGTGCGCCTTCACCCCGCATAACTCGCTTACTTCACCGATGGTGAAATAACGTTTGGCGGGGATAGGAGGGAGTACCGAATTAGGCGTATGGTGTTCCATGATACGACTTTTCCACCAGGGTCTTCAGCTTCTGACTAGGGTGAAATGTCACCACGCGGCGTGCTGAAATCGGAATCTCGATGCCCGTCTTGGGATTGCGCCCGGGACGTTGCGGTTTGTCACGCAGTTGAAAATTACCGAAACCTGATAATTTTACGCTTTCGCCCTGCTCCAACTGCACACGGATTTCCTCAAAAAATGCTTCCACCATATCTTTGGCTTCGCGCTTGTTCAATCCGACCTTGGCAAACAGCAAATCCGCCAGTTCAGCTTTTGTTAATGTTGTTATCATAATCATCCCTTACATGCGCAATTGCGCGCCCTGCTTGTTCAATACGTCCACCAACAGCGAAATGACAGGCTCTATCTCGGCATCGGTGAGTGTTTTTTGAGTATCTTGTAACGACACGCGGAATGCAAGGCTTTTTTTACTCGGTTCCACCCCTCGGCCGCGATATACATCAAATAAAACAACTTCCTGCACATACGGCGCATTGATTTGCAGCATGGTATCGAGCAAAGTTTGCGCACTGACACACTCATCCACCAGCACAGCCAGATCGCGACGCACCGGCAAAAATTTGGCTATCTCGGTCATGTGCGGAACCTGAGCCTGCATTAGCGCGCCTAACTCGACCTCGAACCAGACACATGCTTGCGCCATATCGTATTGCTGCTGCCAATGCGGATGCAGCTCGCCTATCCAGCCCACAACCTTACCGGCACAGTAAATTTGCGCCGAGCGTCCAGGATGCAGGGCCGGATGACTGGCCGCAACAAAACGCAACACCTGCGGGGCGAACAGCGATTCCAGATCAGCCTTCACGTCGTAAAAATCTACCGGTTTAGCGGCAGCTCCCCATTGCTCCGGCAGGCAGGCACCATAAGCGATACCCGAAAGACGCTGAGTTTGCACGTAATTATTTTCTGCTTTGGCGAAACAGGCCCCCGCTTCGAACAGACGCACGCGCGCTTGTTTGCGATTGAGGTTGAAGCGCAAGGCTCCCACCAAGCCGACTATCAGAGAGCTGCGCATCACGGCCAGATTGCTGGCAATCGGATTTTGCAACGCTACCGGGTTGTCGTTGCCGCACAGGTCACGCTCGACCTGCTCTTCGACGAATGCATAGCTGACGATTTCCTGATAGTCGCGCGCGACCAGCGTTTGCTGAATACGCGCCAATGGTCGCTGCGATTCGCTGTATGGCAACATGGTCAACGCGGCTTGCGGTGCTGATGCCGGAATATTGTCATAGCCATACAGGCGGGCGATTTCTTCGATCAAATCTGACTCGATGGATAAATCGAAGCGAAAGCTGGGTGGCAGCACGCTGAAATCATCGCCGCTCGCCGTGAATTCAAATTGCAGGCGATTGAATATGCCGGATATTTTCTCGTTATCAAGCGCAACACCCAGCACACGGGCTACACGCGAGACACGCAAGCTAATCGCAGCACGAACAGGCATTTCACCGCGAACCTCGCTGATCTCCCCGACACTGCCGCCGCAGATTTCAAGCAGCAATTGCGTGGCGCGTTCCAATGCCTGACGTGTCGCTGCGAAATCCACACCGCGCTCGAAACGGAACGAAGAATCCGTTGCAAGGCCGAAGCGCCGCGCACGACCTGCGATTGCATCGGGATGGAAGAAGGCCGCTTCCAGAAACACGCTTTGCGTACTCGCGTCAACGCCGCTGTCCGCACCACCCATGACACCCGCCAATGCCAGCACGCGCGCATCATCCGCGATCACCAGCACGTCTTTATCCAAAACAACCGCCTGACCACCCAGCAAGGTCAGCGCTTCATCCTGACTGGCAGGACGCACCGTGATGCCGCCGGTGAGCTTTTCCGCATCAAAGGCGTGCATCGGCTGGCCCTGTTCCATCATCACGTAGTTGGTGATATCCACCACGACGTTGATCAAGCGCAGTCCGCTGCGTTCCAGGCGACGCTGCATCCAGACCGGTGTCTGAGCCTTCGCATTCACGCCGCGAACCAGACGCCCACAGTACAGCGGACAAGCCTCTTTATCTTCAACCACCACCTGCAATTGTTCGGCGAGGGTGACAGGCTGCGCTACTATCGCGACTGGCTGTAATTGACTGCCGGTCAGCGCCGCGACTTCGCGCGCGACGCCCTTCATGCCGGAACAATCGCTGCGATTGGGCGTCAATTTCAGGGTAAACAGCTTGTCATCCAGATCGAGATACTCGCGCACCGTCTGACCGACGGGCGCATCCACAGGCAGCAACCACAGTCCGTCGCTCTCGGTAGCCAGCCCCAGCTCAACCGCGGAACACAACATGCCGAACGAGGCAATACCGCGCACCTTGGCCTGTTTGATCTTGAAGTCACCGGGCAGCACCGCACCGATACGCGCGCAAGGAACTTTGATACCGACTGCCACATTAGCTGCGCCGCACACAATCGTCAGTGGCTCGGCCTCGCCCACATTTACCTGACAGACGTTCAGACGATCAGCATCGGGATGCTTTTCAACCGACAATACTTCGGCTACCACCACGTTGTTGAACGCAGGCGCTACCGGCGCCAAGTCCTCGACTTCGAGGCCCGCCATCGTCAAAACATGACCCAGCTCATCGCTTGTCAGGTCAGGATTAACCCAGGTTCTTAACCAGTTTTCAGAAAATTTCATGGCGATATTCTTAATTAAATTGCTTGAGGAAGCGCAGATCGCTCTCATAGAACTGGCGCAAATCGTTTACGCCGTAACGCAACATCGCCAGACGCTCCACGCCCAGACCAAATGCGAAGCCGAGATACTTCTCGCTGTCGATGTTGACGTGTTTCAACACATTCGGATGCACCATGCCGCAGCCGCCGATTTCCAGCCAGCCGCCGCGCCAGCTCATATCCATTTCAGCCGACGGTTCCGTGAACGGAAAGAAAGATGGCCTGAAACGCACCTGCAAATCATCCTGCTCGAAGAAACGCTGCAGAAAATCCTGCACCACGCCCTTCAGATTGGCGAAACTCACGTGCTCATCGACCCACAGACCTTCGACCTGATGAAACATCGGTGAATGGGTGGCATCGGAATCGACCCGGTAAACGCGGCCCGGCGAGATGATCTTCAGCGGAGGCTGATTCTCTTCCATGTAGCGCACCTGAACGGGTGACGTGTGTGTGCGCAACACATGCTCAGGATCGATGTAAAACGTGTCGTGCATCGCGCGCGCCGGATGATTCGCCGGGATATTCAGCGCGGTAAAATTGTAGAAATCGTGTTCGATTTCAGGGCCTGCCGAGACGGCGAAGCCCAGCGAATGAAACAGATGCTCAATGCGTTCAAGCGTGCGCGTGACCGGATGCAAACCGCCGCAGCTGATACCGCGCCCGGGCAGGGTTACGTCCAGCGATTCGGCTGCCAGGCGCGCTTCGAGCTTCGCCAGTGCCAGCGCATCGCGGCGCTGTTGCAGCGCTGCTTCAATCGCCTGCTTGACCACATTGATGCGCGCACCGGCAGCAGGACGCTCATCATTCGAGAGTTTACCCAGACCTTTGAGTAACGCCGTCAGCGAGCCTTCTTTACCCAGATATTTAGCTTTGACCTGCTCTAATTCAGCTTCATCGCTGATGAGAGCGAACTGCTGTAGAGCCTGATCGAGAATTTGTTGAAGTTGTTCCATAAATCTGAAAACCTTTTTTTTCCACGAAAATCACGAAAGTCACGAAATGGTGTAAGCAGGCATTTCGCCGCAAAGAGAAAGCTCGCAAATAAATCACTAGATTACATCAAGCCAGTGAGTACCCAACCATAGAGCGACGGTGTAAATCACAATATGTATTTGTATTTGTTCGTGTTTTTTCGTGCATTTAGTGGACAAATGCTTTTTATAGAATAAGTACACCATTACACAACGAAAAAAAGGGAGCGATTCGCCCCCTTTTTAATTACGCAGTCAAATGCAGACTGCGAGGCTCAACTATGCAGCGAGACTTGCCTTAGCTTGCTCAACGAAGTGGGCAAATGCAGCCTTATCGAAAATAGCAATGTCAGACAAGACCTTACGATCCACTTGAATGTCCGCTTTCTTCAGGCCATTCATGAATACGCTGTATGGCATTCCGAATTCACGTGCAGCTGCATTGATACGTGCAATCCACAGAGTGCGGAACTGACGCTTCTTCTGGCGACGATCGCGATAGGCATATTGCCCGGCTTTCATCACTGCTTGTTTGGCTACACGGTATACATTCTTGCGGCGACCACGGTAACCCTTAGCCTTGGCTAACAGTTTCTTGTGCGTTGCACGGGCTACGACTCCACGTTTTACTCTTGGCATGGTCTACTCCTTATGCGTAAGGCATCATGGCGCGAACCGATGCTTTGTTGGTTGCGTGAACTTCAGTCGTACCGCGCAGTTGACGTTTGCACTTGGTGGTCTTCTTGGTCAGGATGTGGCGTTTGAACGCACTTGCGCGCTTGATACTGCCGCCAGGGCGAACGACGAAGCGTTTTTTTGCTCCGCTTTTGGTTTTCATCTTAGGCATAACTACTCCTTAAGTTATGGTGGGAGGTGTTTTCCGACTGGAAAAACTTGTTACCCCATACACCACTTATTTTCGGGGATCTGCTTACTACATCTTCCTGATCAGCCCCTGCTATCAGAAAAATAAAACCACTTGTTATTTCTTCAATGCCGCTTTAGGTGACAATACCATCACCATCTGACGACCTTCCATCTTGGGAAACTGCTCAACCACGGCAAATTCTTCCAGGTCATTTCTGACGCGTTCAATCAGGCGCATACCGATTTCCTGATGGGCCATTTCACGGCCGCGAAAACGCAGCGTAATCTTGGTCTTGTCGCCGTCATTCAGGAATTTAATCAAATTGCGCAACTTGATGTTGTAGTCGCCCTCATCCGTTCCCGGACGAAATTTGATTTCCTTAACCTGAACCTGCTTCTGCTTGAGCTTGGCCTCGTGTTGCTTCTTGCTTTCGGCATATTTGAATTTGCCGAAATCCATGATGCGACAGACCGGAGGATCCGCCATAGGCGAGATTTCAACCAGATCCAGTTCCGCTTCACCAGCCAGACGCAACGCTTCTGTACTGGACACGATCCCGAGGGGTTCTTTATCTGCTCCAATGAGTCGCACCTGTGGTGCTGTAATCATCTCATTGAGGCGCTGTAATTTATTTTGTGCTATTGGAATGTCTCCGTATCGGAAAAATTAAACCGTGCTGCCCGATTTGATTTCTGACTTAAAACGCTCGATTAAATCTTCCAGCGTCATTTGTCCGAGATCTTCACCACTACGGGTACGCACGGCAATCAATCTTCCAGCGACTTCCTTATCACCAACAATGAGTTGATATGGAAGTTTCTGCAAGCTATGTTCGCGGATTTTATAGGTAATCTTCTCATTGCGCAAATCCAATTGCACACGAATGCCCGCGTCTTGCAATAAACGACCGATTTCCCGTGCATATTCCTCCTGCGCCTGAGAAATGTTCATCAATACGGTCTGTACCGGCGACAGCCACAACGGGAAGGCGCCTGCGTGATGTTCGATCAGAATACCGATGAAGCGCTCCATCGAACCTAAAATGGCGCGATGCAGCATCACAGGCGGCTTACGACTGTTATCCTCATCGACAAATTCTGCGCCCAGTCGCACTGGCAGGTTAAAGTCCAGCTGTATGGTGCCGCACTGCCACAAACGATCCAGACTGTCTTTCAGCGTGAATTCGACCTTTGGACCGTAAAACGCGCCCTCGCCTGGCTGAACATCATAAGCCAGCTGGTTTTGCTGCAAAGCCGCAGCCAGCCCTGCCTCCGCCTTATCCCAGGTTTCATCGGAACCCACGCGCTTTTCCGGACGGGTCGACAACTTGACGATCACCTCAGTGAAGCCGAAATCGCGATACACCTCGTTCAGCATCACGATGAAGCTCGACACTTCAGCCTGCACCTGCTCTTCGGTACAGAAAATATGCGCATCGTCCTGCGTAAATCCGCGCACCCGCATCAGGCCGTGCAAGGAACCGGAGGATTCATTGCGATGGCAGGAACCAAACTCGGCCAGGCGCAACGGCAAATCTCGATAGCTGTGCAGGCCGTGATTGAAAATCTGCACATGCCCTGGACAGTTCATCGGTTTCACCGCGTAGTCGCGATTCTCCGACGCGGTGGTGAACATGTTGTCGCGGTAGTTTTCCCAATGCCCGGACTTCTCCCACAGCGTTCTGTCCATGATGGTCGGGGTGCGCACTTCCTGATAGTCGTGCTCGCGAAACTTCCCGCGCATGTATTGCTCGACTTCCTGCCATAGCGTCCAGCCTTTGGGATGCCAGAACACCATGCCGGGCATGGTGTCCTGCATATGAAACAAATCCAGCTGTTTGGCCAGCTTACGGTGATCGCGCTTCTCGGCCTCTTCCAGCCTGTGCAAATAGCCTTCGAGTTCTTCCTTCTTGGCCCAGGCTGTGCCGTAAATACGCTGCAGCATCTCGTTCTTGGAGTCGCCGCGCCAGTAAGCGCCTGCCAGTTTCATCAATTTGAAAACCTTGAGCTTACCGGTGGAAGGCACGTGCGGGCCGCGACACAAGTCGGTAAAGTTACCTTCGGTGTAGAGAGATACATCCTGATCGGCGGGGATGGATTCAATGATCTCGGCCTTGTAGTGTTCGTTGATACCCTTGAAGTAGGCTACCGCCTCATCGCGCGGCAACACGCTGCGCACGACAGGCAAATCGCGTTTAACGATTTCCGCCATGCGCTTCTCAATTGAGAGCAAATCTTCAGGCGTAAAAGGACGATGATAGGAAAAGTCGTAAAAGAAACCGTTCTCGATCACAGGCCCGATGGTCACTTGCGCATCCGGAAACAATTCTTTCACAGCGTGCGCCATCAAGTGAGCCATGGAATGGCGGATGATCTCGACGCCCTCTGCATCCTTGTCGGTAATGATCGCAAGTTGCGCATCCTGAGTGATCAGATGAGAGGCATCGACCACCTGACCGTCCACACGACCGGCCAGCGTGGCACGAGCCAGACCCGCTCCGATATTCCCCGCCACTTCGGCAACCGTGACAGGCTGATCAAAACTGCGCTGCGAACCATCCGGCAAAGTAATAATAGGCATTCTTTTTCTTCCAATAAACGATGATGACAACATGGCCCGGATCCGGGCAACCGCGAATTGTCCCACAGTCACTCCCCAAACACCAGATATCAGGATGCAGGATGCGGGATACAGCAAAACCAGAAGCACAGCCCCTCCTGAATCCTGAATCCTGAATCCTGAATCCTGATTTCTGATTCCTGCATCCTACATCCTGAAATATATAGTAAGCTTAACCATTCCTAACTCATAGCCAGCCTAACTAATGTCAGGAACTGTCTCGCACATCGAACCTGTCGCGGATATCTCTCGCGAAGCGGCAGCGCAACGCTCACCACAGCTGCCGCCCGTACAGCAATGCTCCGCATCCGACGCGACCTCACTTGCCGCCGCACTGCAAGAGCAGGAGTGGAGTGCCATTTTATGCGACAAAAATGAACTGGATCATTATTCATTCCTGGACAGTCTGCCCGGCATGGCTTGCCAGATCAAACTCGACAAACAAGGTACGCTGCACTTCCCCTATGTCAGCGAAGGGTGCGTTGACCTGCTCGGCATAACCCAGCCCGCATTGCAACAGAATCCGAATTTATTGATAAATTGCCTGCATCCTGACGACGCTGCCGCCTTCTGGCAGAGCATGCGCCTGTCCGCCGCTCAAGCCACGCCCTGGAATTGGGAAGGACGCATCGTTTTACAGCCAGGCGGGCTTGCCCGCCCCCTCTCCCCACCTCTCTCCCGCGCTGCAGACGAGGGGGAAAACGACTCAAAAAACGAGTCTCACACTGACGAAATCAAATGGGTCAATCTGCGGGCGAAACATCATGAAACCAATCTCGATGGCACGGTCTGGAAAGGTTTTATGGTCAATATCACCCCGAACAAACAGGCCGAAATTGAACTTGAACACTCACGGCAGCGCCTGTGCGAACTCTCGGCTCACATAGAAAGCATCAAGGAAGAAGAGCGCACGCGCATCGCACGGGAAATTCACGATGAAATAGGCGTGCTGCTGACCGCCCTGAAAATGGATTTAGCCTGGGTGGCGAAACGCTTGCCCTCCGGCAACAGCGCGCTACAGGAAAAAACGCAGGACATGGCCACCTTGCTGGACACAGCAGGAAAAGCGTCCAACAATCTGGTACACAGTCTGCGTCCGGGCTCTCTCGATTGTTTTGGCATCGTCGCGGCGATTGAAATAGAAGCCGGTGAATTCACCAAGCGCACCGGCATCCCCTGCAACATCATCAAATCAAGTGACGATATCGAGGCATCAGACGAGCTATCCATCACGCTGTTCCGGGTATTTCAGGAAACCTTGAACAACATCATGAAACACGCAGGGGCGCGGCGAGTAGTAGTGCAAATTCTGAAAACCGGCACAGAACACGATAAAAAACATATTGAGCTTATCGTATCGGATGATGGCTGCGGATTTGACGAGACGGCACAAAACAAACCGCGCTCATTCGGTTTGCGCGGCATACAAGAGCGTATCAGCCAACTGGGCGGCAAGGTGACAATCGCAAGCGATCCCGGGAAAGGCACGAAAATTGCGGTGCGCCTGCCGATCAAGGACTCAGACCGCAAAGCGGGTTAAGGTTAAAAATTAGTTCAGGCTAGGATAAGTCGGACGGTACCAGGCATGCTCTTCCGCCGAATAGGAGAACCCCCAGCCTTGCAATACTGACCAGACTTGCCGACCGTATTGATCGTGATTGGCCGGGCGTATCCACTGGCTGCCGCTGCGCAGTTCTTCATAGTCACACTGATACTTCCGGCAAAATGCCGCAATGGCATTTTCGCTCGCACCCAGCTCCTGAGCGAATTTTCCTTCCCAGGTCAGCTGCTCGTCATCCTGATGCCGCAACGGTTTGGATACCCGCGCAACGTCAACGTCTTGGGTAATATCATTGACGCTAATCGCACCGATATCGACCCATCCTTTGCCGAAATAAAACGAAGGAGTTCCCTGCCGGGTATCGTAAAAGTAAGCCACGTTGTTTTCGCGATTAAATTCCACAACGTGATGATGCTTGAACTGCATAATGCAGGTGTGCACACCGTGCTTTTCTTCGGTGAGCTTGGCAACCAGGCCTTTTGCATGACTGCGGAATTTATATAAAGCCATATTCCCCGTCGCATAGGCTTCCCGCCCCAGCGCAAAGTACATGCCAGTCAAATCTTCACTGTAAAGATCCCAGAAATTCAAGCGACGCGGATTCGCCTTATCGTCGTTGGACAAGAGAGTAAAAAACTCACTCAGCAGTTGACGCCGGAGCCAGTGCCCCAGCATTGCACGGGCCTCTGTGCCGCATTGCCATTGGTGTGCCGCCAGCCATGGATTACCCCAAAGCCCCACCGCAAAATCCCTGAGCTGAGCGTGAATAGCACGGTCTTTACACCTGGCATAGCGATCCAGCAGAATCTGTAAACCCGTTGCGGCGAACAGCGGATAGTCATTCAAAAGCAGCAAGAGGCTATCCAGATAGTCTTTGAACGTCGAGTCATCCATACGCCCAGCCGCCATGAGCGGCGCCATGACCAATTGCCGCACCAGCCAGGATCCGCCATCAAGTTCAAGACGCTCACAAATCTCGTCAAAAACCGACCAGTCACCCTGCAATAGCTGCGCCTCTATGGACAACCCGGGATGTTCGCTCAGCAGTTCGGGGTACTTGGCCAACGCGCCGAGCCAATCCGGGGTAAATTCGCCAATTACGAATGAAGCCAGATGTTTTGCCAGAAACCCTCTCAGCGTCTCCCGATTAGCGCGCCCGGTCATGCTGTTAGCCGGCGAATCCGGATCATAAGAGAAGTAGCTGTTCAGCAGCCCCCGATAAAGCTTGCGAAAGGTTCGCCGCTTGTCCTTATAGCGATCGACATAGTCGAGCAATTTCTCGAAAAGCTCACGATTTTCAATCAAACGATCGGCGTCGCCACCTTGTGTGCAGCCATAGCAAACCAGACGTATCTGACGCAACCCTTTAAGGTTCTTATTGTACCGATAGGCCAGAAGGGCGTCCTCTATGGTGCCCAGAGGCACATCTTCAAGCTGAGAAGACCCCTTGACCCACTCCCGCAGCCGGGATTTTTCATTAAGCATCTGCAGCGAATCGCCCGGGCGTATCCTGGCGAGCGCCACCTGATTGAGGGCGCGCAAGGTACTTTGCAGTTTCTCCAGCACATCCATCCGGTTATCCTAGATCCGGCAACTGCCAAATTTACCGCGAGGAATATCGTTCAGCGCAGGGTGCTCCTCATTCAGGCCAAAAAACTCCAGACGCAGTTCGATTCGACGGCTTTCCTCCAGCGATTTTTTTGCGGAATTGAACGAATAACCACCGACCAGAAAGTAATCACGCACTTGTTCTTTTTCTGCAGGCGTCAGCACGAATGTCTGATTAAGTGACGGGGACAGCAGCGCGCACAACACACGCTGACTGCGTTGCAGGCTTAAATTCAGATTCAGCAGATAATCACCGCGCTGGTCGGCATAGCCCTCTGCAACAATACGTTTGAGCCATTTATTACCCAGCTTATCCTGCGCAATCACCAACATCTCTGAAACAAATTGACTCAGGTATTGAGCCTGTTCATTTGACAGCTGTGAACTGCCCGTATCGAAACGAGCACGGTCGCCAAAATCAATCACCGCCCGATTCTTGTCAACAGAAATACCCGGGTACTTTTCAGCGGCCTTCTCAATTTTTGCCAGCAACTGTTCAATTTCCTGTTCACGTTTTGCTTTGGCGCGATCAGCCTCGGAAATATCGTTGGTGACAGCCAGCAGAGCGACACTCATGACCAGCAGAAACATGACCATCAGGGCCGTCATCAGATCGGCGAATGAAATCCAGAAAGGTTTTTCACCTTCTTCTTTGTTGCGCCGACCCGGAATCAGAAATTT
>JAUSNM010000046.1 GCA_030645535.1 Gallionella sp.
AAAATATCCTGCAGCGAGGCGCTGACAAAAAAGTATTCCTGGCGCAGGCGCAACTCGTGCCCGTGTTCGGTACGGTCGTCCGGGTACAGCACGCGCGAGACATTTTCCGACTGGTTTTTCGCCTCCACCGCCTGGATGTAATCGCCCCGGTTGAAGGCATCGAGGTTGACGCCGCCACTGGCGCGCGCCGACCACAGGCGCATGGTGACCACGCTGCGCATCTGGTGGCCCGGCACGCCGCTGTCGTAGGCGGTGGCAATCACATCTTCGGTATCCATCCACTGCGAGTGGCCGTTTTGCGGCACCAGGCGCCCGCCAAAACGAACGGTGTAACTGCATTCGGGGCGCATGAATTCCCACGGATAACCATTGACCAGCCAGTAGTCGGGCTCTTCGACCTGCTGGCCTTGCACGATGCGCTGGGCAAACATGCCATATTCATAACGGATGCCGTAGCCCATGCCGGGCAAGCCCAGCGTAGCCATTGAGTCCAGAAAACAGGCCGCCAGACGACCCAAGCCACCGTTGCCCAGACCGGCATCGGGCTCCAGATCGATCAGGGCGTCAAAATCGGCTCCCAGAAGGGCGCAGGCCTGCTTCACCGGCTCGTAGATGTCGGCCGCCATCATCGCGTTGGTCAGGGCGCGCCCGGTGAGAACTTCCAGCGACAGGTAGTAAACACGCTTCGCGTCTTGCTGCTCGGCCTGGGCCAGCGACTCGCGCCAGCCGTCCATGATGCGATCGCGCACGGCAAGAAACACGGCAAACAGCCAGTCGCGCTGGGTGGCCGAGCGCAAGTCTTTTCCGACCTGGTAAACCAGGCGGTTCGAGATGGAGCGGCGCAAGGCTTCAACGCTGTTGGTCGGCTTGTCAAACTGGAAAATGGGGGTGGCGGGCATCGTGAATGGCTCCGGAAAGATACACAGGTGAATTATTTTGCACTCGGTCGCAACGATTGGTACATGGCCAGGTAGTGCAGAGCGGCAGTGCGCCAGTCAAAACGCAGGCGCATACCGCGCTGTTGCACTGCGGCCCATTCATCCGGGCGTCGAAACAAGGCAAAGGCCCGTCGCACGGCGGCGAGTAGGCCGGCTGGATTCAATTGGTCGAACAC
>JAUSNM010000066.1 GCA_030645535.1 Gallionella sp.
ACAGCACAATTTTCTTGCCTGCTACGGCGTAATACACTCGATAGCCGGGACCAACATCAATACGTAGCTCCCACACACCATCACGACAAAAATCATGGTCGCCAAAGTTGCCTTGTTCAACACGATTAACGCGCCGATCAACTGCAATCTTGGCTTTTGTATCGCGCTGCTTGCGGTGCCAATCGAGAAAAATATCTTTATCGTCAGCTGTTAAATAATGGCGTATCTCGTACATGCGTTATGTTCGTCTATAAACGAATGACTGTCAAATCATTATCCACGGTCACAGCGCAGCTGGTAGCTGGTAGCTGGTAGCTGGTAGCTGGTAGCTGGTAGCTGGTAGCTGGTAGCTGGTAGCTGGTAGCTGGTAGCTGGTAGCTGGTAGCTGGTAGCAATTCTATCTACGGCGGCGCACAGGGGATACGGGCCGTACCCAAGGAACGCATGTTATGACTATAGATTTGATTCCGTGTGACCCGTACGCGTGCCAAATAGGTGCGCCATAAGCGATAAATCTGGGCACTGGATTATTGAGGCTACTTTTTGTGCAAAAAATGCTCTTTGACACTAGAAGAGCAACCACCAATCCTCTATATCCTTTTTAAGTTTATTAATTATTTCTGATTCGTCCGTGTCACCCACACGTTTGAAGTGATCAATCAAAACATTTAACCGTTTAGAAATAGCTTCGTTAACATCTTCCGAAGTATTCGTGATCTCTGCGATTAATAGATTTCGCACCTTTTCTTTGACAGACTCCTTTATGCCAGATGCAACTAGGGTGCGCACGAAGGGGTCAATCCACTTTACAACGTCAGAACTTTCTAGGTATTTCCCTATTCCCTTAAGGCGCTGAACTGAAATTAATGTTTGAGAGTTTGGTACATTCCCAAGAAGATGCTCCCGTACCATTGCAATATTTTGTGTAGTTAAATATTCCATGTCAGTCGGTCTGAAGAACGCATTCCCATAATCCAAAACTCGCTCACCATCCTCCTCACGAAGTACACGAACGAATTCCATCGCAACACGTTTACGTATTTCAGGGGATACAGTGTCTAGAATAATCCTATATGCGGACTCAAGGAGTTTTGCTAACTTGATAAACTCCTCTTCGTCATCGAATGGTGCAGCGTCAGCTGAAACAGAAGCTTTTTGATGGGCTAGTGGTATAAGCTCTATTAGCAATCGTTCTCGTTGGGTCTCTGTAACCTCTATCAAGAGGTGTTTCAAAATATTTAAGGAATTTGCATCCCTCTGAATTTTTGAAAGTATCTGCTCTGCCGTAAGACCAACTGATGCACGTAAAATTATAGCAAGGTCATCTGTGATCATATCGATTAATGCAAGTGCTACAGTTGCACTCCCCATATTAGGTGGTTGCTCTCCTAACCGTACCATTCGACCAGGGTGTATCAAGTTTCGATAGGATTTAACAACACTACATAAATCGGCTGTTCTATCAGATAGAACTTTTTCTTCACGGCATATTGTTATTGCTTCCGCTAAATCCAGCTTGAGAGGGTCTTTTTTCGTTCTCGCTGCATTCTGGTTTGCAGATAGATAGTCAATTAGCAATGATTCAACAATACTTCCCGCAAGCACTTGCACGCTTTTCCAAGCTTCTGCGGCAACACATTTTTTCATTTCTGCGTAGTCAGCTTCAAGTGACTCTCGAAATTCCTTCGCAGTGATGTAATCAAAGTTTGACATGATCAGTAATTAGTAACAAAGAATTGAATGACTAGTGACTATGCTCAACGCTCACCCCGTCCAAGTAACGCGGGGGCTGAAAATATACAACCAGCAATCTAACAGCAAAAACCCTTCATAGATATAGCAATTACATCGGTCAAAAAATTAGGCATTTCGCAGTAATAGGTTTGAACTCGAATTCCCGATATCCGGTTGTTTTTTTAATGCGCACCATGCGCTCCACCCTCCTCCCCTTATCCGCCACCGAGTAACGCAGGATGGTCAGGAGATGTCGGCGAGCACTGTTTGAGCTCCGTAATGGGGCGCGGTGTGTGCGACCCGTCAGGGCGAGTTGCACAGCCGCCTGACCAGACGAGCAACGCAAGGAATCCCACAGGGATGGCGGATCGGGGCGGCATTTCTTTAGTGACTTTCTTTGGCCGGGCAAAGAAAGTCACCGGCGGCGGGGCCGCACCCCGCTAAGGCTCCGGGCTGCCCCGGCAAAAACGTTATGGCTTGCGTCCAAGCCAATAAGAGTTCCCCAGCATCAGCGCGATCAGCAACAGCACGGCCAGATTACCCCATCGCACGTACGGCGTTGTGCCCTGATAGCCTTGCACCTGGCCTTGCAGCACCCCTAACTGGTGCTGCGGCAGTTGCTGCAACACGCGGCCGCTCACCCCGATGATGGACGTCACGCCGGTATTGGTGGCGCGCAGCATCATGCGGCCGGTTTCCAGTGCACGAAACTGAGACATTTGATTGTGTTGAACTGCCGCATAGGAATGCCCATACCAACCGTCATTGGTCACGTTTACCAATAGCGTCGCCTCAGGCAGAGCCGCAATTATTTCTTCGCCGAATACATCCTCGTAACAGATGTTCACTGCCACGCGCTGCCCTGCCACGGAGAGCGGCGCTTGCTGTGTTTCGCCGCGCGCCAGATCGCCCATCGGGATGTGCAGCACTTCATTGATCAGCCAGCCGAACACCGGCCGCAGCGGGATGAACTCGCCGAATATCACCAGATGATGCTTGCGGTAATGCGGCTGCTCTGCCGCAAAGGCGTCTTCAGATGCGCCCAGTGCAATCACACTGTTGTAGTAGCCGCCTCTGTCGCGTTCGAACACCCCGACCAGCACATCGCCATTGCGACGAATGGCATGCTCGCGCAGCTGGTCAACAATATCCTGCGGCACTTCATCGCGCATCATCGGAAATGCAGTTTCCGGCAGCACCGTCAGTCTTGCCGGATTTTGCATCACCAGTCGCCGATAAGTATCCAGCGTGTCATCCAGAGACTCTTCTTTGAACTTGACGTCCTGCCCGATATTGCCCTGTATCAGCGTCACCGAAAAAGGGGCACCGTAAGGCTGCGTCCATGCGATATTGCGAAGCAGCGCACCGCCGGCCCACAACACAACCAGAATTAACAGCGCCGCGCGGGGTCGGATATCGTGCAATGCGGCCTTCGGATCACGCAACAGGCTCAGGCAAATGTATGCCAGCAGCCCCGCAGACACTGCCGCCGCCAGCGACACACCATAAGCCCCCAGCAGCGGCGCGTAGCCTGCCAGCGGACTGTCGCTGTGCGCATAGCCTAAGGTCAGCCACGGGAAGCCGGTGAATATCATGCCGCGCAGCCATTCGATCAGCACCCATGCCGCCGGCATCACCAGCACGGTGCGCCAGTGGATCGCTACACGGAAACGCGCCTGCAAGTAGCCTGCCAGCGCGGTGAACAGGGACAGGAAGGCCGAGAACAGCAGCGTTGCGGGCGCCGCCAGCCACATCGGCATGCCCCCGAAATCATGCAGTGCGACATAAATCCATGCGACCCCGGCACCAAATAGCCCCAAACCGAAAGCAAAACCCAGGTTTGCTGCCGCGCGCGGCGTAGCGGCCCGGCTCCACAGGACGAACAACCCCGCGAGTGCCAACACCGGTATCGGAAAAAATCCAAACGGCGCAAAGCCTGCTACACAAGACAATCCGGCCAGCAATGCAAAACCGTTTTCTTTATTAAATATGTTCATACGAAAAATTCACTGCCTGACAGGTTGCAAAACCCGCGCAGCATAACCGATTCATGGCCTGCGCCGCTATCGACAGAACGGCGACCGGCAACATGGGTGCGACAATATGTCGCAGGGCATGCGAGCAGCGCTCGTATAAAATACCCCGATTAAAACGATAAGAAACATACAGGGAGTGCATCAATGCAACACTTGAGAACAATAATCAGCCTGACTCTGGCGCTCACCACCCTGACCTGCGGCAGCGAAGCTTTTGCCTGCGCCGCCTGCGATTCCACGCTGTCGAAAGACTGGGAAAACCAGGGCATCAGTTCGAAGCCTGGCTTTACCGCCGATCTTTCCTACTCCTATCTCAACCAGAACCAGCAGCGCTATGGCTCGGCAAAAGCCTCCGGCGCGCTGATCAATACCCTGAATAACAATACCCAGGAAATCGAAGCATTTACCAGGACGCAAACCATCACGGCCGCGCTCAACTATACAGGCGATGTCTTTGCACTGAGCCTCCAGGTTCCATTCGTCAACCGTACGCACGGCACTTATGGGCAAGGCCCGGCAGCCATTGGCTCCAGCTACACGACTTCAGCCGACAACAGCATCGGCGATGTGCGCATCATCGGCCGCTATAACGGCTTTTCAAGCGAAAAAACCTCGGGGCTGATCGCAGGAATCAAACTGCCGACCGGCAACACCGGCGCCCTGTTTACAGCGGGAACCAATGCGGGCCAAAATCTGGATGCAGGCTTGCAAATCGGCACCGGTTCCACCGACGTTATCTTCGGCGGATATACCTCCGGCACCATCCATGAATACGGCTGGTTCGTTCAGGGCACCGTGCAACACGCCGTAGCGACGGACATGGCATTAGGTGCGACGACCTACCGTCCGGGTGACGCGTACACGGTGAACACCGGTATCCGCTATGCCGAGTTCGGCGCCAAAATAACGCCGATGCTGCAATTGAACATCATCAAACGCCAGGTTGACACCGGCACCGGCGTGCCACAGGATATGCTAACAGGCGTTCCCGGCGTCGCAATCAGCGGCGGCACGCTTGCTTACCTGGCACCAGGCGCCTCAATCCGCCTGGGCGGCGGCACATCGGTCTACGGCTTCATCCAGTTGCCGGTGTATCAGGCGGTCAACTCGCTGCAGATCGTGCCGCAATACACGTTAACGCTGGGTGTGCGACAATCCTTCGAGTAATTTTATTGAAAGTTGCCGCCTGTGAAAACCGCACACAACACGTTGACCCGAAGTCTGCTCGCCGCACTCCTGATGACAATCTCGTTCAGCGTGTGTGCCGAAGGGTGGTCGCTCAAGGATAAGGAGGGTGTGCGCTACACGTTGTCCGGCCTGCACGGTCGCTGGGTGCTGGTCAACTTCTGGGCGCCGTGGTGCCCCACATGCATTCAGGAGATTCCTGAATTCGCATCGACGCTGAAACGCCATCAGGACTTGCAGATCATCGGCGTGGCGGTGATGTACAAGAACCGCCGGGAAGTGTTGGACACGGTGCAAAGCCAGGCGATTTCCTATCCAATCGTGTTCGGCAACGAAGACATCGCCAGCGATTTTGGCGGAATGGTTGGCATGCCAACCAGCTTCCTGTATTCGCCGTCCGGCAAACTGGTTGGCAAACACTCAGGACCGCTGACGCAAAACGAAATCGAGCAAGCCATCGAAGGAAACGCTGCTGCACTTTTCACGCGTTAAGCCGCTGTGAAATATCCGACAACGCGGCATAAGGCCGCGCTATTAATGCAAAAGTGCGGCCTCGTGCCGCGTTTTTCATTTTTATTTAGATTTTATGTGCGTTTTGTTTCTCAGGGCACGCTGCTTTGTGCTTAAATCGCGCCTTAACTAATACGCAAAATTATCATGGAAAAAATTCGTCTCTCCAAACGCATGTCCGAACTTGGTCTGTGCTCACGCCGCGAAGCGGATGGCTATATCGAAAAAGGCTGGGTTGATGTCGATGGCGAAACCGTCAGCCTGCTGGGCACTAAAGTCTACCCCACGCAGCAGATCACGCTGCGCACCGCCGCACAAGTCGTCCAGCATGAGCGCGTGACCATCCTGATGAATAAGCCGGTCGGTTACGTGTCGGGACAGGCTGAACACGGCTATAAACCGGCCTCCGCCCTGCTGGATGAATCCACCCACTGGAAAGATGACCCGTCGCCGATCAAGTTTCACCGCAGCCAGTTCATCGGCTTAGCGCCTGCCGGTCGTCTGGACATCGACTCGCAAGGTTTGCTGATACTGACCCAGGATGGTCGTGTCGCCAAACAGCTGATCGGTGAAGATTCCAAGGTGGACAAGGAATACCTGGTGCGCGTGCAGGGCAAGCTGTCGGATAGCGGCCTGGCCTTGCTCTGCCAGGGGCTGAAGCTGGATGGTCAATACTTGAAGCCCGCCAAGGTCAGCTGGCAGAATGAAGACCAGCTGCGCTTCGTGCTGCGTGAGGGCAAGAAGCGCCAGATCCGCCGCATGTGCGAACTGGTGGGTCTCTCAGTCACGGGCCTGAAACGCATCCGCATCGGCAAGATCAAATTGGGTCTGCTGCCGGCCGGGCAGTGGCGTTATCTCGGCGAAAATGAACAGTTCTAAAAACTGATTTTTTCCCGGTTTTTGGATGTTTGAAAAGCGATGAGCAACTCATCGCTTTTTTTGTTTGGCATTGACCCTATATCGCGCCTATCAGCAGCTTGGCACCGATAACGAATAGGAACAGCGCAAAGATTTTTTTGAGTATTGCCACCGGCAGCTTGTGGGCGGCCCTCGCCCCGTAAGGGGCGACGAGCATGCTGGCCACCACCATCCCGGCAAGAGAGGGCAGATGGATGAAACCCAGGCTGCCATAGGGCAGGTTTTTAACAGACCAGCCATTGATCAGATAGCCCAGCGTTCCGGCGAGCGCGATAGGAAATCCAATGGCGGCCGAGGTGCCGATCGCATCATGCATCTTGATGTTGCTCGATGTCATGAACGGCACAGACAAGGCGCCGCCGCCAATGCCGACAAAGCTTGAAACCAGGCCAATCACCCCGCCTGCCGCGAACATTCCAGCCGCCCCGGGTATCTGGCGTGTCGGTTTAGGTTTGAAATTGAGCAGCAACTGCGTTGCCACGTAGAAGATAAACACGATAAAGAAGCCCTTGAGCAACCCTGCCGGCAGTTCCGCCACCAGAAACGTACCGGCCAGCGTCCCGATCAATATGCCCGGCGTAATGCGCCCGACGATATTCCATTTGACCGAGCCATGCACATGATGCGCACGCAGGCTCGCCACCGAGGTAAACATGATGCTGGCAAGCGAGGTGCCGATCGCCATATGCATCATGTGATCCACCGGGAAGTGCTGGGCGGTGAAAATGAACAGCAGTATCGGCACAATCACGACCCCGCCGCCCACGCCCAGCAGGCCTGCCAGAAAGCCGGCAACGCTGCCTGCTACAAGATAAAGCGGAATGAATTCCCAACTGATCATCAACAAACTCCCTTGTGTGGCTCGTCCTGTGTTGAAGACGCCGGCTAACGCAGCCAAGCCGCCAGTTTACGGTAATCAGGAAAATCATCAACGGCGCGCGCCCTGATTTGAGGGTGTTCCGCTTCGATCAGTTTCGCCAAATCATGTCCGGGGCCAAGCTCTATCACGGTATCAACACCAAACTCTGCCAGTGCATCCATGCACGCATCCCACCGGATGGTCGTGTGCATCTGCCGCGACAGCGCGTTGATCGCTTCCTCGCGGGTTCGAACCGGCATCCCGTCAACCGCGCCCAATACGGTAACACAAGGGGCGACGATCGCGCTGCTGCACAGGATTTCGCGGAAAGAATCTGCTGCGGCTGCCAGGTAATGACTGTGAGACGGGATAGTGACGGGCAATCTCAGCAGATTCGGGTTGAGTTTTTGCAGATCGTCGACAAAATTCGCAATCGATAAGCGGGTACCGGCCAGCACGATTTCGCCGCGCCGTCTTTTGATGGCGACGTCCAGACCGTACTCCACAATCAAACGATCGCGCATCAACAGCGTGGCGGGGGAGACACGTCCGCGCCACAGCGCCATAGAGCCGCCCTGGTCATCCACATGGATACGTCCTTCACCGAGCACGCCGGAATTGTCGAGGCAATTCTTGCCGAAGATGGCGAACAGGCCGCTTCAAAACTGCGCGCTCATGTTGTTGTGCAAGGACAACGCTTTGCCGATCTGGTGGCCTCGCTGCCTATGCTGGGCGGCTGATCCGAGTGCATATCTGTCACGCGCCGATGTAAAAAAGCCTGCACATGTGCAGGCTTTTTTACATCCAACTAGCGGGTAACTGCTAGGCAATCATTCCGGCTGCGACAGTGTTGTTGGTCGCCTCGTCGATCACGATGAAACTGCCGCTGGCACGGTTGCGTTTGTAAGCATCCACGACCAGTGGTTGTTGCACCTTCAACTTCACATGCACGATGTCGTTCATGTTCACCACCGGATTCGCATGCTGCTCCAAAGTATTCACGTCCACACGATAGTCAACGCTTGAAAACAGGCATTTGGCTGTGCGCGTGGTGTGCTTGACCAGATACTTGCGACTCTTGTCCAGCGGCGTCTCAGACAACCAGCACAGCATCGCCTCGAATTCACGGGTTACCGTCGGCAATGCATCCGCCTTGACGAACATGTCGCCTCGCGAAATATCGATCTCGTCCGTTAACGTAATCGTAACGGATTGCGGCGCATAGGCGGTCTGCAAATTGCCATCCAGCGTGACAATCTCGCGGACACGGCTGGTGCGGCCCGACGGCAATACGGTGATCTCATCGCCCACCGACACGCTACCCGCTTCAATGCGGCCCATGAAACCACGGAAGTCGTGATATTCATCGGTCTGCGGACGGCATACCCATTGCACCGGATAGCGGAAATCGCTGGTATTCACGTCATGATCGATCTCGACGTTCTCCAGCAATTCCATCAACGTCGGCCCCTGATACCAGGCAAGATTCTCGCCGCGATCGACCAGCATGTCGCCGACCAGCGCCGACAACGGCACGCAGGTGACGTTGTGCAAACCCAACTGTGCAGCGAAGGCCAGATACTCGGTGCAGATCTCATTGTAGCGAGCCTCTGAATATTCCACCATGTCCATCTTGTTGACCGCCAGCACGATGTGCGGGATGCCGACCAGGCTGGCCAGATAGGTGTGGCGGCGCGTCTGCACCAGCACGCCACGGCGCGCATCGACCAGGATCACTACCAGATTGGCTGTGGAAGCTGCGGTGACCATGTTGCGCGTGTACTGCTCATGCCCGGGCGTGTCGCCGATGATGAACTTGCGCTTGGGCGTCGCGAAATAACGGTAAGCCACGTCGATCGTGATGCCCTGCTCGCGCTCGGCCTGCAGCCCGTCGGTCAGCAAGGACAGATCTACCGCCGCCATGCCGCGCTTTTCGCTGGTCTTGGCAATCGCAGAATACTGATCCTCAAAAATCGACTTCGAGTCATGCAGCAGACGGCCGATCAGCGTGCTCTTGCCGTCGTCCACGCTGCCGGCGGTGATAAAACGTAATAGTTGTGTCGTGTCAGTCATGATTAAAAGTACCCTTCTTTTTTGCGCAGTTCCATCGATGCATCGGAGGTCTGATCGTCCATGCGGGTCGCACCGCGTTCGGTGATGCGCGTGGTCGCCGTCTCGGCAATGATCTCATCTACAGTAGATGCCGTGGATTCAACAGGCGCCGTGCAGGTCACATCCCCCACGGTGCGGAAACGCACCGAGAGCACCTCGACTTTTTCGCCGGGCTTGGGTTGCACCAGATCCGACACCGGAATCACCGAATTCCCGCGGCGGATCACTTCACGCTGATGCGCGTAATAGATGCACGGGATTTCCAGCTTCTCGCGGCCGATGTATTGCCAGATATCCAGCTCGGTCCAGTTGGAAATCGGGAACACGCGGATGTTTTCACCCGGATGCACGCGGGTGTTGTAGATATCCCACAACTCCGGGCGCTGATTCTTCGGATCCCACTGACCGAATTCGTCACGGAACGAGAAGATGCGCTCCTTGGCACGCGCTTTTTCTTCGTCGCGCCGCGCGCCGCCCATGCAGGCATCGAAACCGAATTCTTCGATGGTCTCCAGCAGCGTGACCGACTGATACGGATTGCGCGGTAAATCCGGATTCGTTATTACGATCGAGCCCCGCGCGATGGACGCTTCCAGCGAACGCACGATCAGCCGCTCACCCAGATCATGTGCCAGCTTGTCGCGGGTGGCAATGACTTCCGGGAAGTTGTGTTCGGTGTCGATATGCACCAGCGGGAACGGGAACTTCGCCGGACGGAACGCTTTTTCGGCCAGACGCAGCATCACGATGGAATCCTTGCCGCCGGAAAACAGCAGCGCCGGGTTTTTGCACTCAGCCGCGACTTCGCGCATGATGTGGATGGACTCGGACTCCAGCGCGTCCAGATGGGTAAAAATATGATTGCTCATGGTTTCCTTCTCAATTTTAATGGCGGGTTACGCTACGCGAACCCACACTACAATTATTTTAATTGCGAGGCATTGCCTACATGCAGGCCACATTCTTTGCCATCTGCATTCTCCCACCACCATCGGCCGGAGCGGATGTCCTCGCCCGGGGTCACCGAGCGGGTACAGGGTGCGCAGCCGATGCTGGGATAAAACCTGTCATGCAACTTGTTGTAAGGCACGTCATGCTGCTTGATATATGCCCAGACCTCTTCATTGGTCCAGTCCAGCAGCGGGTTAAATTTTTGCATGCCCTGATCCGCATCGAACGCTGACAATTCCAGAGAGCCGCGCGTCACTGCCTGATCGCGGCGCATCCCGGTGATCCATGCTTTTTTACCCAGCAGCGCGCGCTTTAACGGCTCCACCTTGCGGATATAACAGCAGGCTTTGCGATTCTCCACGCTGTCGTAAAAACCGTTCACCCCATTCTTTTCAATATACGCTTCGACACTCGGTGCCGCCGGGAAATATACCTTGAGCGGCGCACCGTAGCGAGCACGCACCGCCTGCATCAGGTCATACGTCTCCTGTGGCAATCTGCCGGTATCCAGACTGAACATCTCGATATCCGGCTGATATTTGGCAATCAGGTCGGTCAGCACCATGTCTTCCGCCCCCAGACTGTTGGCGAATGCTACGGGTGAAAAATCCCGCACGGCTGCGGCCAGCAACGCTTTCACCTGCTCCACTTTTTGTGCGCTCATTTGCTGACTCCTCCGCGTTGTACACGACGAAACAGGGGCAGCGGCTGATCGATCGAGGCCTGATAAACCTCAGAAAAGTCGCTCAACCCTTTGAGTGCGTCATGAATGTCTTTATCCGCGCGCACGGCAAATGCATCGAAACCCATGCGCTGCATGTAGAACAGCTGGTCGCGCAACACGTCGCCGATGGCGCGCAGCTCACCCTTATAACCTAACCGTTCGCGTACATAATGAGCAATGGAGTAACCGCGACCATCCGCAAACTTCGGAAAAGCGACGCCAATCACGGCAAAGCATGCGAGATCCTCCCGCAACGCTTCCGGGTCTTCACAACTGTGCAGCCACACACCGATCTCGGCACGATTTTTCAGGCTGTCGCGCTGCGCCAGCCATACGCTCAGCGGCACAATGACACGGCCGGTGGCAACCTCAACAGTTTGCGGCGAGTCGTTCTCAGTCAGACGCAGGACAGACCAGTCATCCTCAACGACTGTTATATTTTTTATGATCATTTTAAAACCTCGGCGAATAATAGGGCATGTCATACGGCACGCCAGCTTTTAGTAATTCGTAATCAACACCTGCCAGTTCCTTGTCATCCTCGACAGGACTCGCATAAACGTAATCCTTAAAGGGTTCATAGCCGATGCGGCGCACCGTGTCGATAAAGCGTTCGTCATCAAAGCGCGCCTCAACATACACTTGCAGCAGACGCGCCAGCACTTCAGGGACTTGCCCGAAGGAAAACGAACGTCCGATGACTTTTCCGATGGAACTGTTATTGCCCTGTGCACCGCCAATCGACACCTGATACCACTCTTCACCGTCCTTATCCACACCCAGGATACCGATATGGCCGATATGGTGGTGCGCGCAGGCATTCACACAACCGGAGATATTCAGATCGATCTCACCGATGTCGTGCAGAAAATCGATATCCTCGAAGCATTCTGCGATGGCGCGGGCCAAGGGTATCGAACGCGCATTCGCCAGTGCGCAGAAGTCGCCTCCCGGGCAGCAGATGATGTCGGTCAACAAGCCGATGTTCGGTGTCGCCAGGCCCAATTGCTTTGCTGCCTGCCAGAGCGCTGCCAAATCGGATTGTCTGACATCCGCCAGCACAATATTTTGCATATGCGTGATGCGCACTTCGCCGAAACTGAAACGGTCCGCCAGGATCGCGACTGCATCCATTTGTTCGGCAGTCGCATCCCCGGGCGCTACGCCGGTTTTCTTCAGCGACAACACCACAGACGCATAACCCGGCACTTTATGCGGTTTGACGTTGCGCTGCATCCAGTTGGCGAAGCCCTTATTGTCGCTTTGCAATGCAACGACTCCGGCATCGATTTCCGGCAAAACCTCATAAGCCGGCGCTTCAAAAAAAGCCGCGACACGGTTCAGTTCCTCGACGGTAATCGTGCAAGGCCCGCCACGGGTGAATTCCCATTCGGCCTCAACCTGACGCCTGAATTCCTCTATCCCCAACGCCTTGACCAGTATCTTGATGCGCGCCTTGTACAAATTGTCGCGGCGACCATACTGGTTATACACGCGCACGATGGATTCAACATAGCTGATCACATCCTGCCAGGGCACAAAGGCGCTGATCTCGGTGCCTATGACCGGGGTACGCCCAAGCCCGCCGCCGACCAGCACGCGAAAGCCGACTTCACCGAGCTGATTCTTCACTACCGCGAGACCGATGTCATGCACCTCGATTGCCGCACGGTCTTGTGTTGCACCGGTGATGGCAAATTTGAACTTGCGCGGCAAAAAGGCAAATTCGGGATGAAACGTGCTCCACTGGCGAAGAATTTCAGCGTACGGGCGCGGATCGACGAGTTCGTCCTGCGCCACGCCGGCATATTCATCGCAGGTGATGTTGCGTATGCAATTACCCGACGTCTGGTTGGCGTGCATCTCCACGCTGGCCAGTTCATCCAGGATATCCGGCACATCCGGCAGCTTGACCCAGTTGAACTGGATGTTCTGACGCGTGGAAAAATGTCCGTATTCACGATCGTATTTGCGTGCGATGTGCGCAAACATCCGCACCTGCGTGGAACTCAGCAGGCCATAAGGCACCGCGATGCGCAGCATGTAGGCATGGATCTGCATGTACAAGCCATTCTGCAGACGCAGGATGCGGAATTCGTCTTCCGTCAGCTCGCCCGACAAACGGCGGCTTACCTGATCGCGAAACTGCGCAACGCGCTCTTCGACAATCCGGTGATCATATTGATCGTAACGATACATTTAGTTGTCCTCGTCTGGATAACGTTTCGAGACTGGCAGCAACAAGGCGGCCTCAAGCGGAAACTTCGCACCATACGCCAGAATATACTGAACATCCGCATCTTCGTCGTGGCGCAGGGCCGAGCCGATATAGGCGTGTTCGCCGGTTTGACCGACAACGACGCCGATGCGCCCGCCGCATCCGTTGAACCAGCTCACTTGTTTTGGCTTATTGGCTTTATTTTCACTCATCATTTTTCCTTATTTGTAGAACACCATCTTCAAACCGATAATCAGCAACATCACCGCCAGCAACGGACGCAACACCTTCTCCGGCACTTTGGCGCTCATGTGGCTGCCAATGTAGATGCCGGGCAAGGAGCCAACCAGCAGACTGCCCAGCAACACCAGATCCACCGTACCCAGCGCCAGATGCCCCATGCCGGCAATGGCGGTGAGCGGCACTGCATGCGCAATATCCGTACCGACCACCTTGACGGACGGCATGCGCGGATACAGGAACAGCAAGGCCACCGTACCCAGCACCCCGGCACCGATCGAAGAAACCGTCACCAGCGCGCCCACCACCACCCCGGTTGCGATAGTCGCACCCGGCAAATAACGATGGTGCAACTCATATACCCGGCCATCGCGGCTCCTGCCGAACTTCGCAATCTGGTTCTTGAACAACAGCACCACAGCCGTCAACAGCAAAGCCACGCTCAGCACACTGGTCACCACACCGCGCAACGTCTTTTCATCCAGCGCCAGGTATTTCAGCAACAGGATGGTAACGAGCGCCGATGGCAGACTGCCCAGCGCCAGCAGCCCGACCACACGCCAGTCCACCGTGCCGCGACGGCCATGCACCCATGCACCGACCGACTTGGTCAGCGAGGCATACAGCAAATCCGTACCCACGGCGGTCGCGGGCGACACGCCAAAAAACAGCACCAGCAACGGCGTCATCAGCGACCCGCCACCTACGCCGGTAACACCGACAATCAGACCGACCAAAAAGCCGGATAACGTGTACATCCAATCCATTGCGAACCGCCTTAATCAATTCAGGTATGCATCTTATCCTACCGCAATCAATATATTTAATGATTTTATGTTAGTATTTTATAACCAAAAGGAATATAGAAAGGATTGCGATGAATCTTCAACAATTGCGTTATCTGAACGAAATCGTGCGGCGCGGCCTGAAAATCTCCGATGCGGCGGACGCGCTATACACCTCGCAACCTGCCATCAGCAAACAGATCAAGCTGCTGGAGGAAGAACTGGGCATCCAGATTTTCGTGCGAAACGGCAAGCGCATTTCCGCCCTCACCGAGCCGGGCAAAGGCCTGCTCACAATTGCTCAACGCATGCTGCTCGACGCTGAAAACTTCAAACAGTTTGCACAGGAATTTCATTCCAAGGATACCGGCCAGCTGACCATCGCCACGACCCACACCCAGGCACGCTATGCACTGCCGCCGGTCGTGAAGCAGTTTATGGAACGATACCCGAAGGTAAAACTGGGTTTGCATCAGGGCACGCCGACGCAGATCGCCGAACAGGTGTTGCACGGCGAGGCCGACATCGGTATCGCCACCGAAAGTCTGTCGCTATATGAGGAACTGGTCACCCTGCCCTGCTATGAATGGCATCATTGCGTAATCACAAAGCCTGACCATCCCTTGCTTGCCGAAAAGACGCTGACGCTCGAGGCAATCGCGAAATACCCGATCATCACTTATGACTCTGCATTTTCCGGACGCGGCAAGATAAACGAGGCGTTCGATCAGGCCGGCATCGAGCCCGACATCGCGCTCACGGCGATTGATTCCGATGTCATTAAAACTTACGTGGAACTGGGGCTGGGGATAGGAATTCTGGCCGAGATCGCCTTCATTCCGGAGAGGGAGCAACATCTGCGCATGGTACAGGCAAGACATCTGTTCAAGCCCAGCACCACGCGGATTGCGATACGCAAAAACGAATACCTGCGCGCATATACCTACGACTTCATCGAACTGTTCGCCCCGCATCTGACGCGCGAGGTGGTAACCCGTGCGATGAATCTCTCCAATTCAACCGAAGCATAGCGGAAAATCTCTTAAAACCTGTAAAAATGGAACAGTAAGATGCAAAAAAGCCGGGGATATCCCCGGCTTTTTATAATGCAACAACCGTCAAATTAGAACGAGTATGAAACGCCTGCGTTCACTACGGTTGCATTGCTGTTCTGCTTAACAAGCGCCACAGGAAGAGTTGCAGTCACACCGTATACATCCGCGCTCAAACGACCGGAAATATTAGGCGTGAATTTGTACTCAACACCTGCGCCAAAGGTTGGAGCGAAGCGACGTGTAGTCTGCTCGCCTGCTGCATTGTTTTCGGAAGAAGCGCTAGCCACGCCCAGCTTACCGAATACCGAGAACGCATCGCTCACCGGCATCGTGCCAACCGCTGCGATCGCGAATACCATTTGCTTGCTCAGGGAACGTACACCGGCTACAGGAGTCGTGTAGATGTAGCTGGCACCTGTGTAAGCCATTTCAACAGCCAGGTTCTTGTTGTAACGATAGCCACCGAATACGCCATAAACAGGCTTGCTCTTCGAGTTTTCAACAATATAACCAGCAGCAGGTGCAGTAAAGTTGGCGCTACCGGCGCCCAGAGTGACACCGGCGTAGAAATTACTCATATCCACGCTACCGGCAAAAGCAGGCGCAGTGGCGGCGGACAACAGAACAACAGCAAGAATCTTCTTCATTTTTTAAATCTTTCTTTGTTTACAATTACGGGGGAAATAAATTTCATCCAACGGATGCGCATCTCAGTCATTCCGGAAGCGCCATGAAATCTGATTTGCGGCACACCAAAGGAAACCTGGATTAAAGCGGGGGCGTAGACCGCGCTATCTGAAATAAAGTTCCATACAATAAAGAATTTTTCAGACCTGTAACGGCTGCCGCCGGTTTGCAGGCTAAACTGCTACCATTAAACTGACACTGACCCTATCAGGCGACCGCCACAGGTGATTATATGAACGACACGATCGAACTCATGCAGGCCCATCATAGCTGCCGCAGCTATACCAACGAGGCCGTCAGCGACGCCATGCTGGACGAGATCATCCATGCCGCCTGGCGCGGTCCGACCTCGATAAACGCGCAGGAGGTTTCGCTGATCGTGGTACGCGATGCCGCCCGCCGCGCGCGTATCGCCGAGATTGCAGGCGGTCAGCCGTGGATCGCCCAGGCGCCGGTTTTTATCACGGTGCTGATCGATTTCAACAAGACCCGCATCGGTGTCGAAAAAGCAGGACAGACGCAAGTCATCCACGAAAGCATGGAAGGTTTTGGCGTGGCGGCAGTCGATGCGGGAATCACGTTAGGCAACCTGATGACGGCCGCACGCTCGCAGGGGTTGGGCATCGTGCCGATCGGCGGCATCCGCCGCAACCCGCAGGCGATGATAGACCTGCTCGAACTCCCCCCGCTTACCTTCCCGCTGGTTGGCCTGTGTATAGGCCATATCGCTGCTGATGCGCCGCAGAAGCCGCGCCTGGACATCAGCTCATTTCGCCACGACGAACGCTATGATGCCGGCGGATACAGGGCCGCCATAGACAGCTACGATGAAACCATCATGAAATACTGGCAACAGCTGGGCCGCAGCGACGGTATCACCTGGTCAGAGAATCTGGGCAACATCCTGAAGCAGGTGTATTTCCCGGAAGTCAGGCCAGTCGCGGCGAAGCAGGGATTGTTGAACGATAAATAAGCATGATCAGGAAATCGCACGCCTGGAAAAATCGCGCGGTCTGAAGCCCAATACGGCGAGGACAGCGAAGTAGACGAATACGCCGCCGGTCACCAGCGCGGTCAGACGACCGATGCGCGCCCAGCCTGAACCGGTCAGCCAGCTTTGCTCGCTGCCCATGCCGAACCACAGGGTGACCCCCAAGGCCGCCACGGCCAGCCCAATCTTGGTAAAATACATCGCCCAGCCGGGTTCAGGCTGATAAATGTCATTTTTGCGCAGAAAATAAAACAGCACTGCCGAATTGAAACAGGCCCCCAGGCCGATGGACAGCGCAAGCCCTGCATGTTGAAGATGCAGGCCATAGATGAACAACACATTCATCAACTGGGTCGCGATGAGCGTGACGATGCCGATCTTCACCGGCGTCCTGATATCCTGTCTTGCGTAAAAACCGGGTGCCAGGATTTTCACCAGGATCAGGCCGATCAGGCCGACGCTGTAGCCTATCAGAGCATGACTGGTCATCAGCACATCGGTAGCTGAAAATGCACCGCGCTGAAACAGGGTGGACAACAGCGGCACGGAAATCATACCCAGCGCCAGCGCGGACGGCACGGCCAGCATGATTGTCAGGCGCAAGCCCCAGTCCAGTAACTTTGAATATTCCGCCGAATCATTGCCGGCATTGCACTTGGAGAGCGAGGGCAGCAATATCGTACCCAGCGCCGCGCCCAGCACCCCGGAAGGAAACTCCATCAAGCGATCCGCGTAATACAGCCACGACACGCTGCCCACCACAAAAAACGAGGCAATCACCGTGTTGATGATGAGGCTGATCTGGGCGATGGACACGCCAAACACCGCAGGCCCCATTTGCCTGATGACGCGCCGCATCCCCTCATCTTTCCAGCTGAAACGAAAGCTGGGCAGCATGCCGATTTTTTTCAGGAACGGGATCTGAAAAGCCAGTTGCACAAATCCAGCGATGAACCAAGCCCAGGCCAGCCCCATAATCGGCTGATCAAAACAGGGCGCCAGCCACAGCGCGCCGCCGACCAGGCAGATGTTCAGCAGGATAGGTGCAAAAGCGGGCACCCAGAACTTGTTATAGGTATTGAGTATGCCTGCCGCCACCGCCACCAGCGAGATGAAAAAGATGTACGGTGAAGTGATGCGCAGCATCTGCGTGGTCAGATCAAATTTTTCGGCGTCGTGGACAAACCCCGGCGCACCGATATAGACCAGTATCGGGGCCGCGATGATACCGATCAGCGTCACTGCGAACAAAATCAGCGCCAGCATGGTAGTGACATGATCTACCAGCAACTGGGTTTCTTCATGTCCGCGCTGTTTTTTGTATTCGCCGAAGATCGGCACGAAGGCCTGCGAGAAGGCGCCCTCAGCGAACAGGCGCCGCAACAGGTTGGGCAATCTGGTTGCGATGATATACGCATCGTTTGCCATCCCCGCACCGAAGATGCGCGCGATCAGCATGTCGCGGGCGAAGGCCAGAATACGCGACACCAGCGTCAGGCCGCTGATCGTAGCGAGTGATTTGAGTAGATTCATTGCAAAGATTGAGACAGTAGATTAAAAAAACGGGTCATCATAACATCGCGTCCTGAGCAGACGTGCAATTCAAGCAGCAACCCGCCTGCGCACTTTATAATTCAGCCGCTTAGCTGGCCGGCAACGATCATTTTTTGCCACGGCCTCACGAAACTTTTACCGCAAGACTGTCCGCACGCTAAAAAAGTTTGCAAAAGAACGGAGAAGTCACTAGAATGCCCCCCTTTCCAGCTGGCTGAATTTCAAGGAGTAGTACCATGGCAAATAGCGCACAAGCCCGTAAACGTGCTCGTCAAGCAGTAAAACAAAATGCTCATAACAGCAGCTTGCGCTCTGAATTGCGCACTGCGATCAAAAAAGTTATCAAAGCGATTGAGGCTGGCGACAAAACAGCCGCTCAGTCCGTGTACCAGTCTTCAGTCAGCACAGTGGACAGCATCGCCGACAAGAAGATCATCCACAAGAACAAGGCCGCTCGTCATAAGAGCCGCTTGTCTGCTGCTATCAAGGCAATGGCTTAATTGCCCTGAAGCTTTGATGCACCGCCTGCGAGCCGACAGCAATGTCGGCTTGTTTGCTTTGCAGCCTGTCGTTTTAGTTTCACTTGCCTAGACAGGCCTGTTTGGCTCAATATACGCCTTCTTCCAGACAGGAATTATTTAGCTAAACGGCGGTTCGATCCGCCGTCTGTTTTCAAAGGTACTGTATGTCACATGTGATGAATACTTATGCTCGCCAACCTGTCGCATTTGTGCGCGGTGAAGGCGTCTGGCTATGGGATAGCGAGGGGAATCGCTATCTGGACGGGTTATCCGGCATCGCCGTGAACACGCTGGGTCACGCCCATCCGCGCTTCACTGCTGCCCTCTCGAAGCAAATCAGCACGCTGATACACTGCTCCAACGTCTATCAGGTGCGCGAACAGGAACAGCTGGCGGATAAGCTGTGCGAGCTGTCCGGCATGCAGGAAGTGTTCTTCAGCAATTCCGGTTGCGAAGCGAATGAAGCCGCAATCAAGCTGGCGCGCCTGTACGGCCACGGCCTGGGAATAGAGTCGCCCGCCATCATCGTGATGGAGCAATCCTTTCACGGACGCACGCTCGCCACGCTCTCCGCCACCGGCAACCGCAAGGTGCAGGCAGGATTTGAACCGCTGGTCACAGGCTTTGTGCGCGTGCCTTACGATGACCTGGAAGCCATCCGTCACATCGCTCAACACAATGCCAACGTGGTTGCGGTACTGGTCGAACCGATACAGGGCGAAGGCGGCATACGCACCCCTGATGCATCTTACTTGCAACAACTGCGTCAAATCTGCACCGAACATAACTGGCTGCTGATGCTGGACGAAGTACAAACCGGCATCGGCCGCACCGGTCACTGGTTCGCCCATCAGCATACCGGCATTTTGCCGGATGTGATGACGCTGGCCAAAGGCCTGGGTTCAGGCGTGCCGATCGGCGCATGCCTCGCAGCAGGTCAAGCCACAGGCACATTCAAACCGGGCAATCATGGCTCGACCTTCGGCGGCAATCCGCTGGCCTGTGTCGCCGGATTGACCACCCTGAACATCATCGAACAAGACCAGTTACTGGCGCACGCCGCACAACTGGGCCAGTTTATCCGCGAGGGTTTCACGACCGCCTTGCAGGGCGTAAAGGGCTTCAATGAAGTTCGCGGCTCAGGTTTGATGATAGGCGTTGAACTGGACAAGCCCTGTGGCGAACTGGTCAAGCTGGCGCTCGCACAAGGTCTGTTGATCAATGTGACCGCCGACAATGTGGTTCGCCTGTTACCTTCGCTGGTGATGTCTCAAGATGAAGCACAGCAATTGCTGAACATCCTCTGCCCGCTCATCAAAGACTTTTTGCAATCCTGATTGGAACAAACCATGTCAGAAAAACACGGGATAGCAGTGAAACATTTCCTGCAATTCAAAGACTTAAACCGCGAGGAATTGGAATACCTGTTTGAGCGCACGCGCATCATCAAACAGAAGTACAAGACCTATCAGCAGTACTGGCCGCTCACGGATCGCACGCTGGTGATGATTTTCGAGAAGGCCAGCACCCGCACCCGCTTGTCCTTTGAAGCCGGCATGCAGCAGCTGGGTGGCTCGGCGATCTATCTGAACACCCGCGATTCGCAACTGGGACGCGGCGAGCCGGTCGAAGATGCAGGGCAAGTCATTTCGCGCATGTCAGATATCGTGATGATCCGCACGTTCGAGCAGTCCATCATCGAGCGCTTTGCGGCCCATTCGCGCGTGCCGGTCATCAACGGCCTGACCAACGAATACCACCCTTGCCAGATACTCGCGGACATCTATACCTACATCGAGCAGCGCGGCAGTATCCAGGGCAAGACCGTCGCGTGGATCGGCGACTCGAACAACATGTGCAACACCTGGCTGCAAGCCGCCGAGATTCTGGATTTCAACGTGCATGTCTCGACGCCGCCTGAATATGAAGTCGAGCCGGAACGCGCCGGCTTATTCGGCGAGGATCACTACGAAGAATTCACCGACCCGATGGAAGCCGCACGCGGTGCGGATCTTGTGACCACCGACGTGTGGACCAGCATGGGCTTCGAGGCAGAAAACGAAGAGCGCATGAAAGACTTCGCCGACTGGCAAGTGGATGAAGACATGATGGCGGTTGCCGCAAAAGACGCGCTGTTCATGCACTGCCTGCCCGCGCATCGAGGCGAAGAAGTATCCGCCGGCGTGATGGACGGCCCGCAGAGCGTAGTTTGGGACGAAGCGGAAAACAGGCTGCACGTACAGAAGGCGCTTATGGAATACTTGCTATTGGGTAAGGTCGCTTAAACAGCCTGGCTAAGGCCGGCTTTGAAATACGCCACCACGTGGTAGTTGTGCGAATAAATTGAAATTATCAGGAACATAAAATGAGCGACATCAAAAAAGTAGTTCTCGCCTATTCAGGCGGCCTCGACACCTCAGTCATTCTGAAATGGCTGCAAGACACCTATCAATGCGAAGTGGTCACCTTCACCGCCGACGTCGGCCAGGGTGAGGAGCTGGAACCTGCCCGCGCCAAAGCGCTGAAAATGGGCATTGAACCTGCCAATATCTACATCGACGACCTGCGCGAAGAGTTCGTGCGCGATTTCGTGTTCCCGATGTTCCGCGCCAATACCGTGTACGAAGGTGAATACCTGCTCGGCACCTCGATCGCACGTCCGCTGATTGCCAAACGGCTGATCGAAATCGCTTCGATGACAGGCGCACAAGCTATCTCGCACGGCGCAACCGGCAAGGGCAACGACCAGGTGCGTTTCGAGTTGGGCGCCTACGCGCTGAACCCGAACATCAAGGTGATCGCACCGTGGCGCGAATGGGATCTGCTCTCCCGCGAAAAGCTGATGGCCTATGCCGAGAAGCACGGCATTCCGGTTGAAATGAAGCACAAGCAGGGTGGCTCACCCTACTCGATGGATGCCAACCTGTTGCATATCAGCTACGAAGGCCGCCATCTGGAAGACCCTGCTGCCGAGGCCGAGGACAGCATGTGGCGCTGGACCGTATCGCCTGAAGCGGCACCGGATGCAGCCGAATATCTTGAAATCGAATTCGCCTGCGGCGATATCGTGGCTCTGAATGGCACCAAGATGAGCCCTGCGCAAATCCTGGCAAAATTGAATGAGCTGGGCGGCAAGCACGGCATTGGTCGCCTCGACCTGGTTGAAAACCGTTATGTCGGCATGAAGTCACGCGGCTGCTACGAAACCCCCGGCGGCACCATCATGCTCAAGGCGCATCGCGCCATCGAGTCCATCACGCTGGACCGTGAAGTCGCGCACTTGAAGGATGATCTGATGCCGCGCTACGCGTCGATGATTTACAACGGTTACTGGTGGGCACCGGAACGCCTGGCGCTGCAAACATTGATCGACACAACCCAGAAAACCGTCAACGGCTGGGTACGCGTCAAGCTGTACAAGGGCAATGTGATCGTCGTGGGACGCGATTCAAAGACCGATTCTTTGTTCGATCCGACCATCGCCACCTTTGAAGATGACAAGGGCGCCTACGACCAGAAGGATGCAGCCGGCTTCATCAAGCTGAACGCATTGCGCTTGCGCATCGCGGCAAAGCTGCACCAGAAATAACAACACAACGGAAAACAGGTAACTGTAAACGGGGGGTTGTCATGATCTATGAGCTGAGCGGAGATATCTTGTTGAGCAGTGCGAAAGTTATTGTGCAGGGCGTGGCCCCGAACGATGACTTTCATCACGGCCTGGCACTACAACTGCGCGAGCGCATGCCGGTGATGTACAAGGACTTCCGCCACTACTGTCAGACCAGACATCCCAAGTCCGGCAGCCTGTGGGACTGGATGAGTCCTGATGGTCGTCACATCGTCAACCTGTTCACACAGGATGCCGCTTACGATCGTGGCAGTCACCCGGGGCATGCCACACTCAGCCACGTCAATCATGCCCTGCACGCCTTGCGTGCGCTGATACAAAAGGAGCAGGTGAACAGCGTCAGTCTGCCCCGCCTGGCCTGCGGCATGACCGGTCTTGACTGGACAGACGTAAAACCGCTCATCGAACATCATCTGGGCGATCTTCGCATCCCGGTGTATGTCTATTCAAGTTATCAAAAAGGCGTAAAAGCCTGTGAACCCACTTAAAAGGAAATATCAGATGTCGCAATTCGATAACGTCAGCGTAATCAAAAAATCAAACGTGTTTTTCGACGGCAAGTGCGTATCGCACTCCGTGCTGTTTAGCGATGGCACGCGCAAGACCGTTGGCGTAATTCTGCCCAGCACGCTGACTTTCAACGTGGGCGTGCCCGAAGTCATGGAGATCACCTCCGGCACATGCCGCGTTAAGCTCGGTGACGCAACAGAATTCGAAACCTTTGCAGCAGGCAGTCAGTTCTCGGTTCCAGCCAACAGCAGCTTCGTGATTGAAGCCGACGAAGTTGTCGACTACGTTTGCAGTTTTGGCTGATTTAAATAACCTTTTGTCTACGAAAATCACAAAAATACAATAAAAACAAATACTTATGTAGATTACAAAAAACCATCTACCGAGTGTTTACCTAATATTTTGCTTCTATTTTAATATTTGGTTTGTTCGTGTCTTTCGTGTGTTTGCGAGTCATTGCCTTTCGGCAATAGCCCTGCGAGAATCTTTTCGTGGACAGTTTTTCATTTTGTTTAGCAGGAGTACAGCATGCCATCTTTCGACATCGTTTCAGAAGTAGACAAAGAAGAAGTTAAAAATGCGGTTGAGCAAACCAACAAGGAAACGAGCACGCGTTTCGACTTCAAGGGTTCAAATGTGCGCGTAGAACAAGCCGAACTCAAGCTCACCGTATGGGCCGACAACGAATTCCAGCTCGACCAGGCGCAGGACATCCTGAATGCCAAATTGCTCAAGCGCGGTGTGGACATCAAGTGCCTGGAAATCAGCGAAAAGATCGAAAAAGTCAGCGGTAACAAGATCAAGCGCGAATGCGAAGTCAAGGTCGGCGTGGAAACTGAACTGGCGAAGAAAATCGTCAAGCACATCAAGGAAAGCAAGCTGAAGGTACAGGCCAGCATCCAGGGCGACACCGTGCGCATCACCGGCAAGAATCGCGACGATTTGCAAGAGGCCATCGCCTTCATCAAAAAGACCATCACCGATTTCCCGTTGCAATACCAGAACTTCCGCGACTAGCGGGCATGCGGAGAAAACTGCTCATAATGATGAAAATCGCCATGTCCGCACCCTCTCTCCGAGCTCTCTCCCGCCTGCGGGCGAGAGTGATGCGGTCTCGCTACGCGAGTAATTGATGGCGACCAACACCATCGATGCCAGCGTTGAGTTCTCATTCAAGGGTGAGGACTATACTTACAAGACCAGTATCGACCTGGATCAGCTGCTGCGAAAACACGACAGCCTGCCTTCTCTCCATGCGATCCTGGCACAGCAACACGGCATTGACACCTACTCTTATCTGTATGAGGTGATGCAGGAAGCGGAGATTGAATTTTCCAATCCGCAGGGTTTGGCTGCCGATTATCTGGTTAACGGTGAGTTCGACCAGACTGCTTTGACAACCAACTGGCAGACTACTAAAACTGGCGTGCTATTAACGCCTATCGCGACAAGCGAGTTGGGCATCACTGACCTGGATCTGCATCCCGCACTCAAACGCGCACTCATTTCAGCCTACAACCTGGGGAGAACGTCATGAAGACTGCACTTGTGTTATTCGCCGATGGCAGCGAAGAGCTGGAAGCTGTCACCATAGTGAACATCCTGCGCCGCGCGGGAATTACCGTCACGCTTGCCGGCTTGAGCGCGGGCGCGTTGCGCGGCAGCCGTGGCGTAACCATCGTGCCGGACACCACCCTGGATGCGGTGCTGCATGACAGTTTCGACATGATCGTGCTGCCCGGCGGCCAGCCCGGAACCCGCCATCTGCAAGCCGATGCAAGAGTATTGAAACTGGTGCAGCAAATGGTCGGGCTTGGGCGTTACGTGGCTGCTATTTGTGCCGCGCCCTCAGTACTCGCCAGTGCTGGCTTACTGGATGGCAAACGGGCAACCTGTTTTCCGACTTGCCTCGATAACTTCCCTGACGTTGATCTGCAAACAACGGCCATCGTCGAGGATGGCAAAATCATCACTTCACGCGGCCCCGGCACGGCGATGGATTTTGCGCTGATTCTGGTGGAACGGCTGGCAGGTTATGCCAAACGGAATGAGGTCGAAGCCGGATTAGTTCGCTAATTGCAAGCTCTACTGCAAAAACTTCCGCCCTCCGTCACTGCACTGCTGCTGCAATTTACGGCATTCGGACTCGCCTTGCTGTTTGTGCGTCTGACAGGGCTTCAACCTGAACTACTGACCTTTGCCCTGCTGTGCGGTTTGTTAGCAGCCAGCCTCAGTTATTTTGCAGGGCAGGCTCGCTGGTGGCTGGCCATCCAGTTGACATTCGCGTCTGCGCTGGTATTAATGCTCACATTCGAAATCCCGCCCGGGTTCTTTCTGGCGGCGTTTGTGATCTTGCTGCTGGTGTACTGGAGTACATTTCGCACCCAGGTGCCGCTGTATCTTTCCAGCAACAAAGTCTGGCGCGCACTGGAAGGCTTATTGCCGCCACCCGGCACCAGCTTCCGCTTCATCGATCTCGGCTCGGGCTTAGGTGGCGTATTGACGCATCTGGCACGTGTACGGCCTGATGGTCATTACTCAGGTATTGAATCCGCCCCGCTGCCGCTGCTCATGAGTTGGCTGCGCACCAGGCCTTATCCTAATTGCGAAGTGCATTGGGGCAGCATCTGGGATGACACTCTGGTGGCTTGCAATCTGGCGCAATACGATGTGGTGTTTGCCTACCTGTCGCCTGTGCCGATGGAACGACTCTGGCGCAAGGCGCGCGCCGAGATGCGGCCCGGCACAGTATTGATCAGCAGCACCTTCTCAGTTCCCGACCAGGCACCGCATCAAACCGTAGAGGTGGACGACCTGCACCAATCCACCTTGCTGGTCTGGCGCATGTAACACGAAATCCAGCGGGTGAAGCATTTCACGAGCGTGTCGGAGCAAGCTGATTTTCTATACCGCTTCACTGGTCACAAACTCGATTTGTGCACCGTCGTGGATCAATTGTTTTACCGCGCAATGGCTGATCTCATCCAGAATACGCAGGCGTTGTTCACCGGTGACATGTTCAGGAAAACTTACCTCAGTCAGAAAACGCGCAGGAATCAGCATGTTGCCCTGGCGCACCACCGGCTTGCAACTGATCTCTATACCTTCGGCGCTGATACCCAGCGACTTGCAGGCCTTACGGGTATACACCCCGGCGCAACCCGCCAACGCGGCATAAGTAGCTTCTAGCGGGTTGGGCAAACTGCCGTCAACCCCGTAGCTGACAACGTGATTCTTGTAATGAACGTGGATTTGACTGGCATCGGTCATGGAGACTTGGTACATGAATACGGTCCTTTGTATATTAGATAAGCCTAACTTAGCACAACCACGCCAACAGCGCGAAATAATCCTGTTTTTCCGGCAGGCATTTGCGCCGATTGAATAGTGACCCGCCCTGCGGAATGAATTAAAATGCGATTCCTGATATTGGCCAACCCCTGCCGTAGCCGCCCTCCCGGTGGCTGTGCCTGAATAAAAACTTACAACATGAACCTCATCCTCCTGGCCTTACACGACATCCCTGCCCGACAGGTCGAGCATCTCGCAAAGCTATCCGGCGCTGCACGCATCGAGCAGATCGACGCGCAGACGTATCGCTTGTGCGAAGCCTGCCCTGAGCTTGTCGAAGCGGGAAAGCCTCACGCTGACATCAATGCTTACTGCTTTGAACAGCAGATTGACTATGGCTTCGTGCCTGCCGGCAGGCATCTGTCCGACTTCGGTCTGGTGGTGATGGACATGGATTCGACGCTGATTTCTATCGAGTGCATCGACGAGATTGCAGACATGCAGGGGCTCAAGCCAGAGGTCGCGGCAATCACCGAAGAGGCGATGCGCGGCGAAATCGACTTTGCCGAGAGCCTGCGCCGCCGCGTGGCGTTGCTCAAAGGCCTGGATGAAGGCGCGTTGCAGCGAGTGTATGATGAGCGGCTGCAACTGAATCCCGGCGCCGAACTCATGCTCACTGAATTGAAGAAGCACGGCATCAAGACGCTGCTCGTGTCAGGCGGTTTTTTGTTCTTCACCGAACGTCTCAAACCGCGCCTCGGGCTGGATCATACTCATGCCAACACGCTGGAGATCGTTGACGGCAAGCTCACCGGCCGCGTGCTGGGCAAGATACTCGATGCAGAGGGCAAGGCACAATGGCTGGTGAAGATGCGCGATGAACTAGGACTAAAGCCTGAACAGGTGATCGCGATGGGCGACGGGGCCAACGATCTGAAGATGATGGCGCAAGCCGGCATCAGCATCGCCTACCACGCAAAACCGGTGGTACGCGAGCAGGCCAGTTACGCGTTAAACTTTGTCGGACTGGATGGACTCATTAAATTACTCAATTGATAATTGAAAATTGATAGTCGTTAGTCGTTAGTAGAAAACCGAAAACTCTAAACCGAAAACCGGAGCAGTAACCATGACGCAAGAAATCAGCATCGAAGTGTTGTTGGAAAAATATGCCGAGCCGGGCGAGAACTCAGTCGGGGATGTGCGCCGCCGCGTGGCACGTGGTTTGGCGCAGGCAGAACTTCCAGAGCAGCGCGCTCATTGGGAAGAAGCGTTCTTTCTTGCGCAGGAAAACGGTTTCGTGCCTGCCGGACGGATCAACTCGGCGGCAGGCTTAAAAATACAGGCGACGCTGATCAACTGCTTCGTGCAACCGGTGGGCGATGCGATTTCCGGCGTCACGGACGGCAAACCCGGCATCTACGACGCGTTGCAACAAGCCGCCGAAACCATGCGGCGCGGCGGTGGGGTCGGCTATGATTTCTCCTCCATCCGTCCCGAAGGCGCGCAGGTAAAAGGCACTAACTCGCGTGCCAGCGGCCCTATCTCCTACATGCGCGTATTCGACCGTTCCTGCGAGACCGTCGAATCCGCAGGAGCCCGTCGCGGCGCGCAGATGGGCGTATTGCGCTGCGACCATCCCGACATCGAAAAATTCATCTGCGCAAAAGACAAGGGCGATCTGCGCAACTTCAACATCTCGGTTGGCGTGACCGACGCCCTGATGCAGGCTGTTGAAAACGATCAGGAATTCGAGCTGGTGCATCGCGCAGAACCTGCCGTAGCCCTCAAGGCAGCGGGTGCGGTGCAGCGCTCAGATGGTCTGTGGGTATATCGCCGCGTACGTGCAGCTGACCTTTGGCGCCAGATCATCGAGAGTACCTACGATCACGCCGAACCGGGCGTGCTGTTTATCGACCTAATGAATCGCGACAACAACCTGTCCTATTGCGAAGTCATCGAGGCGACCAACCCCTGCGCCGAACAACCGCTGCCCCCTTACGGCTGCTGCTGTCTGGGTTCGATCAATCTGACGCACATGGTGAAGAATCCTTTCTCGGTGCATGCCGGTTTCGATTTTGAGCCCTTCAAGCAACTGGTGAAGGTTGCGGTGCGCATGCTGGACAATGTACTGGACGTGACCGCCTGGCCGCTGCCCGAACAGCAGCAGGAGGCGCAGAACAAACGACGCATCGGGCTGGGTTACACGGGTCTTGGCGACGCGCTGGTGATGCTGGGCTTGCGTTATGACAGCGAAGCTGCGCGCGCCTTTGCCGCCGACATCACGCGCATCATGCGCGACGAGGCGTATTCCGCTTCGATTGAGCTGGCATCAGAGCGCGGCGCGTTCCCGCTGCTGGATGCTGAGCTATACCTGGCCTCCCCGCGCTTTGCCTCGCGCCTGCCTGATGAGATGAAAAACAGGATACGAGAGCACGGCATCCGTAACAGCCATCTTTTGTCCATCGCGCCCACCGGCACCATCTCGCTGGCTTTTGCCGACAATGCGTCCAACGGCATCGAGCCTGCCTTCTCCTGGTTCTACACGCGCAAGAAACGCATGCTGGACGGCACGACCAAAGACTATTCGGTGGAGGATCACGCCTGGCGGCTATACAAGAAGCTGGGTGGCGATACGGATCATCTGCCGGAAGCCTTCGTTTCGGCACTTGAGATCAGCGCACTCGATCATATGAAAATGTGCGCCGCCGTCGCCCCCTTCATCGATACATCGATCAGCAAGACCGTCAACGTACCCGCCGACTATCCCTTCGATGACTTCAAAGAACTCTACACCGAAGCCTGGCGTGCAGGCCTTAAGGGGCTTGCCACCTACCGGCCGAACAGCGTGTTGGGTTCGGTGTTGTCGATTACGCCTGAACCCAAGAAAGACGAGCAACCGCAGGATTTCGTGTTCGACCAGGACAGACGCATCGAACTGGAAGCCGCGCCTAAACCTGCACTCGCCTCTCTGCGCTGGCCGGGACGCCCTGAGCTGACCGCAGGCAGCGAGGGCTGGGTGTCGCAGGTCGTGAAGCATCCGCTGGGCAGTTTCGTGGCATTCGTGTCGCACACTACGAATGGACAAAATCATCCGTTCGAAGTCTGGGTCAATGGCTCCGAGCAGCCACGGGGGCTGGGGGCTCTTGCGAAATCGCTGTCCATGGATATGCGCACCCGCGATCCGGTATGGGTACGCATGAAGCTGGAAATGCTGATGAAGACGGCAGGCGATGACGCCTTTGACATGCCGATGCCGCCCGACGGTGAAAACAGGCGCATGCCGAGTCTGGTGTCCGCCTTCGCGCATTTACTGAAATACCGTATCGAAGCCTTGGGCGCACTGGAAGTGACTGACACCATGACCACGCCGATGATGGACGCCCTGTTTGCCAAAAAGGAGCCGAAGACCGGAACCGACGGCACCATGAGCTGGACGGTGGACATCAGTAACGCGGGCACCGGCGACGACTTCGTGCTGGGTCTGAAAGAACTGTTGCTGCCGGGTGGACAACGCCGCCCCTACTCAATGTGGCTGTCAGGCGTGTATCCGCGCGCACTCGACGGGCTGTGCAAATTATTGAGTCTGGATATGCGCGTGATCGACCCCGCCTGGATCGGCATGAAGCTGCGAAAACTGCTCAACTTCGGTGAACCGCTGGGCGACTTCATGGCGCGCGTGCCAGGTGGCGCCAAGATGCAAAGCTATCCATCGACCGTCTCCTACGTCGCCACGCTGATCATTCACCGCTACGCGATGCTCGGCGTGCTCGACGAACACGGTTATCCGGTGCAGCAAATGGGCGTACTGGAAATTCCCGAAGGCCAGATCAAACCCACCACGATCAAACCGCTGACCGGCCGCGTGTGCAAAGAGTGCGGTAATGCCACGCTGATCAAGAAGGACGGCTGCGAGTTCTGCACCAGTTGCGGCGCGATCGGCGCGTGTGGCTAATTAACGGTTAAGCGGGTGCTGCCCGTGGTTGCATGACTGCGGCGATCTGGAAGCTGCCCTGAACGCTTGCTCTGTTGAGCAGCTTTCGGGCAGGCAATCTTGCAAATTTAATGAAATCCAACTGTATCGTCTGAACTATCAGATTCGCTGGCATTTGTGTTGGCACACCAGATTGACGTCTGTGCTCGTTATACGCTTGCAGGGTCGATTGTTGTTGTGGATTGATGCCGGAGCCCTTTATCCATCCAAGCATTCAATGCACGCATGTTATGGAACCAAAATCGAATCCTTCAGTCTGAGGTTTACCCTGCTAGCCGGTGTAGTCTTTCTCAAGCCAGGCGGGCTGCTAAAATAATCAAAACCGGTGATAGAAGCCGGTTTTTTGTATTTTTAAATGAACAATATTCTCCTGCAACTCAAAAAAACACGGTGAGTCGCCTGGCGTAGAAATGCCTAGGCTGTCGTCATATCAATTGATCTGACACGTAGCTGTTTTTCCCGACTAAGAGCCGGGGAGCAAAGGTGAGCAGTTTGTAATCCAGAGGAACCGGGCAAGCAATTTGATCAGTTGGCAGGGCGTTTTAGAATCACATTATCGCGATCGCACCCGAGCCCTCCTCCGAACGGGTGATTACCTGTAAATCCTAAACATTAGTTTCAAAAGAGCCGATAGAATGGCTTGTGTCTATAAATTGGCTTTGTATCCGCATCTCCCATTACCTGAACGGGTAAATCAAAAAAGGAAGTCAGCGTGGGCTATTCTGAACTGCAGAACTCACTCTTAAAAGTGATCAATGAGGCATCGCCCGAAGGGATTCTTGTCGTCGATGGTAATGGGATCATCGTTTCCCACAACGACCGATTTATCGAAATATGGCGGATTCCAGGCGACCGCCTGCATGGAGTCGAGCCCGGCACCGCTATTGGGAACGATGATGCCCGGATTTTATCCACAGTTCTCGACCGCGTGAAGGATACACAGGCCTTTCTTGCGCGAGTGCAAGAGTTATACAACAACCCGCATTTGAGCGATCATTGCGAGATTGAATTGCTGGACGGCAGAACGATTGAGCGCCACTCCTCCGTTCTGCGCGGCGACGATGACCGGTATCTGGGGCGAGTATGGTTTTTCCGCGACATCTCCGAACGCAAAATGGCCGAAGAAAAAATGCGCATCTCCTCCATCGCATTCGAGACGCAGGAAGCGATCCTCATCGCCGATGTCAATGCGACCATCATCAGCGTCAACAAATCTTTTGAACGGCTCACCGGCTACAGCGCCGCCGAAGCAATTGGCAAGAATCCAAATATCCTCAAATCCGGCCGGCACGATGCCGATTTTTATCGCTCCATGTGGTACAGCCTGCGCGAAAACGGCTTCTGGTCGGGCGAGATGTGGGATAAGCGCAAGGACGGCACGCTTTATCCGAAGTGGTTGACCATCACCACCGTGCGTAACGAGGCAGGGGATGCCACGCATTACGTGGCGATCTTCATGGACCTCAGCGAACGCAAACGCGCCGAAGAAGAGATCCAGCGCCTGGCGTTCTTCGACACGCTGACGCAGTTGCCCAACCGCCGTCTCCTGATGGACAGGCTCGATCAGGCACTGGCCATCAGTCAGCGCAACGGCTCACACGGCGCACTGATGTTCATGGACCTGGATAACTTCAAAATGCTTAATGACACTCAGGGACACGACATCGGCGACCTGCTGCTGATCGATGTGGCCGCACGTTTGAAGCCTTGTGTGCGCGAAAGCGACACGGTGGCGCGTCTGGGCGGGGATGAATTCGTAGTCATACTGCAGGAGTTGGGCGACAGTGCGATACATGCTGCGAATCAGGCCGAGACCGTTGCAGAGAAGATCGTCAGCGCGTTGAACGAACCCTATCTGCTGAACAACCACGAACACCACTCCAGCGTGAGCGTGGGCGTGTGTCTGTTTCATGGCAAAAAAGTTAAGCGGGAAGAGTTGCTCAAACGCGCCGATACCGCCATGTATCAGGCCAAGAAAAATGGTCGCAACATGGTGCGTTTTTTCGAGTCGGCCATGCAATCGGCAGTTGAAGCGCGCGCCGTACTGGAAGGCCAGTTGCGTCATGCCCTGGGTCGGCAGGAGTTGCAGCTTTATTACCAGATGCAGGTGGATGACGAACATCGCATCACCGGCGCGGAAGTGCTGCTGCGCTGGTTCAGTGCCAAGCTCGGATTTGTCTCGCCGGCGCAATTTATTCCGATTGCCGAAGAGAACGGGCTGATCTTGCCGATTGGCGCATGGGTGCTGGAAATGGCCTGCCAGCAGTTGCATGTCTGGTCGCAGCATGCCGGAACACGACAGCTGGAGTTGGCGGTAAACGTCAGTGCGCGCCAATTCCACCAATCCGATTTTGTCGAGCAGGTAAAGGCGGGATTGCGGAACTTCGATTTCGAACCGTCCAAATTGAAACTGGAATTGACCGAGAGCCTGGTGCAGGGGGATATCAATGACACCATCGTCAAGATGAATATGCTGAAGAAGCTCGGCGTGAAATTCTCAATGGACGATTTCGGCACTGGCTATTCTTCGCTCTCATCTCTGAAGATGTTGCCGCTGGATCAGCTCAAAATCGACCAGAGTTTCGTGCAAGACATTGTGGCGGATAAGAACGACGAAGTGATCGTGCGCACGATCATAGACATGGCACGCAACTTCGGACTGAACGTGATCGCGGAAGGAGTGGAAACCTGCGCGCAGCTGGAGATATTGCAGCGTAACGGCTGTGCAAATTTCCAGGGCTACTACTTCAGCAAGCCAGTGCCGTTGAAAGATTTTGAAGTGCTGTTGACGCAGGCGATGCACGGTAACACTGATCGTGAAAAGCCAGTCTGAACTGGGATATGAGATGCTAAATCCGACCCCTCGCCAGCGTCTGCTTGATCCCGGAAGGAGCACTTCACGAGTGACTGCTGTCAGGCGGTTAAGATTTTCCTCTCAGCGCTATTAACACAGCCCACGTACCCAGTGCCAGATAGCACAGCAACGACCATTCGGGTATGCCGAGGGTGAGGAAGGTCCAGCCGTGTGCGGCGCATTCACCGGAACCGTGCAGCAATTCTTTCAACACATTGGCCATCGGCATGGTTTCCAGCATGTAGTCCAGACCGGGGCCGCAGGCGGGCACCTGATCTGCGGGCAGATGTTGTATCCAGATGTGGCGCGCGGCGACAGCGACACCGGACAAGGAGAGCAAGGCTATCAGCGTCGCATAGATGCGTTCGCCCAGACGCTTGGGGCCGTGCGTGCTGGCTAACAGGAACATCACCAGGATAGCGATGAAAATCACGCGCTGCAGCATGCACAGCGGGCAAGGATCCTGATGTTTGACATATTGCAGGTACAGGCCGAAGCCCATCAGCGAGCTTGCGAACATGAAGCCCGCCAGATACAGCCAGCTGTTTGGAATACGACGCCAGAGTTTCAGCATGTCACTCAGCCTCATCTATCCAGGTCGCCTGTATCGCCTCGAGCACTTTTTCGCCGCCATGCCCGTGATCGTCGTCAAAACCGTCCAGCCCAACCACCCAATTGTGCAGATCGACAAAACGCACGGTAGAGGGATCGGTGTCGGGAAATTTCTCACTCAACGCAATGGCGATATCGCGTACGTCTATCCATTTCATATCAGCCTTCCTTGACCATGTTGATGGTGTATTTCGGAATTTCCACCACCAGGTCTGTATCTGCCACCAGCGCCTGACAGGACAGACGCGAGTTCGGCTCCAGCCCCCAGGCCTTATCGAGCATATCATCCTCAAGCTCGTCAGCCGGATTGAGAGACGTCCCCCCCTCCCGGATGATGACGTGACAGGTGGTGCAGGCGCAGGATTTTTCACAGGCGTGTTCGATATCGACTCCGTGCTGCAGCAAGGCATCACAAATGGAAATACCCGGCACGGCATCGAACAGCGCACCATTCGGGCACAGCTCTTCATGCGGCAATACGATGATTTGTGTCATTATTTTATATCCAGGTCTGAAATGTTCTTGCCCGCCAGTGCACGCGTCACGCTCTTATCCATGCGTGCCTGCGCAAAACTGACGGTTGCATCGTTCAATGCCGTTATCGCGCGTTTTATAAGCTGTTGACCACCGGAGCGCAGTGCTTCTTGTAATGCCGCCATCTGTTCTTCGATGTGCGCACGCTGAACCAGATCCAGCAACTCGCCGTCTTGCGCCAACGCTTGCTGCACTGCATCACACAACTGGTTCGCTTCCGTTTCCTGCTCGCGTTGTGCGCGCGCCTGCATATCGTCCTGCGCGTGTTGCGTGGAATCCTGCAACATGCGGGTAATTTCAGCGTCACTCAGCCCGTAGGAAGGTTTGACCACGATAGCCGCCTCAATCCCGCTGCCCATCTCGCGCGCCGCCACGTTCAGCAGACCGTCTGCATCCACCTGGAAAGTCACCCGGATACGCGCAGCACCTGCCACCATCGCCGGAATGCCGCGCAATTCAAACTTCGCAAGCGAGCGGCAATCGCTCACCAGCTCGCGCTCTCCCTGAACCACATGCAGACTCATCGCGGTCTGACCGTCTTTATAGGTGGTGAATTCCTGCGCCCGAGCGGTCGGGATGGTGCTGTTGCGCGGGATGATCTTTTCAGCCAGCCCGCCCATCGTCTCCAGCCCCAACGATAAAGGGATCACGTCGAGCAACAGCCAGTCATCAGACGTGCGGTTGCCCGCCAGCAGATTGGCTTGTATCGCAGCACCCAAGGCCACGACTTTATCCGGGTCGAGATTGGTCAGCGGCGTTTGGCCGAAGAATTCACCCACCGCGAGCTGCACCTGCGGCATGCGTGTCGCACCGCCCACCATCACCACGCCCTTGACGTCTGCTACTGCGAGCTTTGCATCTCGCAACGCACGGCGCAAAGGTTGCAAGGTGCGCTGGATCAGATTTTGCGACATGGACTGAAATTCAGTCTGTGTCAGCACGTTATCGATCAGCTCGCCACTGGATAACACCGCCGTAATGCGTGTCTCGTCATGTTCGGTGAGTTGCTCCTTGGCGGCACGGGCAAGCGTCAGCAGCAGGCGGGTGTCTTTTGGATTGAGTGCACTGAGCTGATTCTTTTCCAGCAACCAGCAGTGGATGCGCTGATCAAAATCATCGCCGCCCAGCGCAGAGTCGCCATTGGCCGCCAGCACCTCAAACACACCGCGCGACAGGCGCAGAATGGAAATATCGAAAGTGCCGCCGCCCAGGTCGTAGACCGCATACACCCCTTCGGAGGCGTTATCCAGACCGTAGGCGATCGCCGCCGCCGTCGGTTCGTTGAGCAGGCGCAACACGTTCAATCCTGCGAGTTTCGCGGCATCCTTGGTCGCCTGACGCTGTGCGTCGTCGAAATACGCCGGCACAGTGATCACCGCACCCACCAGTTCGCCACCTAATGAGGCCTCTGCGCGTACGCGCAACACCTTGAGAATTTCTGCAGAGACTTCGACCGGGCTCTTTACCCCGGCCACGGTGCGCAGTTGCACCATGCCATGTCCTGAGCTTGTCGAAGCAACCTGCCCTGAGCTTGTCGAAGGAGCTTCGACGAAACGATACGGCAGGCGACTGGTGTCGCCAACGTCTGCCAGCCCCCGCCCCATGAAGCGTTTCACCGACAAGATGGTGTTGACCGGGTCATCGCTCTGTGCGGCTTGTGCGGGTTCGCCAACCACCACGGCACCATCCGCCGCATAGCGCACCACAGATGGCAACATGGCACGGCCATGCTCATCGTTAAGTACCACGCTGATGCCGTTGCGCACGGTGGCGACCAGCGAATTGGTTGTGCCCAGATCAATACCCACCGCCAGCCTGTGCTGATGCGGTGCAGTGCTCAAACCGGGTTCGGAAATCTGTAAGAGGGCCATTATTTAGAGTCGTTAGACGCTAGTCTCTAGTCGCTAGTTGGCGTTGTCCGCGATACGCGGTTTAACTAATAACTAACGACTAACGACTAACGACTGCCTTTAGTTGTCTATTTCGTCGTAAGCGGAATGTATGTCTTCCGCGAGCTTTTCCATGAAACGCAGTTTGCGCACCAATCCGGCTGCAATCTGATAATCATGTTCATGATCCATTTTAACCGCAAGCGCCGCTTCGAATTCACGCGTTTCAACTTTCATGCGCGCGTCCAACTGTTCCAGCGCAGCAACATCGCGCGCCTGCTCAGCTTCAGCCACCGCCTCGCGCCATTCCATCTGGGCCATCAGAAAATCAACCGGCATGGCCGTATTGGTTTCTTCCTGAGTGTCTATGCCATGAAGCGACAACAGATACCGCGCACGGCGTATCGGGCTGCGCAATATCTGATACGCCTCATTCACCAGCGTGGAACGCTGCATGGCGAGGCGCTGCTCGGCATCAGATAAATGAGCCGATTTATCTGGATGCACCTGTGCCTGCAAGGCGCGATAGTCGAGTTCCAGCTGCGCCGTGTCCAGTTTAAAGGCAGGCACCAACCCGAACAATTGGAAATGATTTTTTGATACGTCAAAGCTGTGCGTCAAACCTGAAAACTCTCGCCGCAACCGCACGCGTCTTTCACGTTCGGGTTATTGAACTTGAAACCTTCGTTCAATCCTTCGCGCGTGTAATCCAGTTCCATGCCTTCAATGTACGGCAGGCTCTTGGGATCGACCAGCACCTTCACGCCGAAACTATCGAATTGCAGATCACCCTCATCCAGCGCATCAGCAAATTCAAGCTTGTAAGCCATGCCGGAGCAACCGCTGGTACGCACACCGATGCGCAAGCCGATACCCCGGCCACGCTTGGCGATAAAATTTTGCACATGCTTTGCCGCTGCTTCACTCAGAGTAACGCCCATATTCTCGTCTCCTGACGCTTAGCGACTGCCCGTGCAGGCTGAAGTTTCAACGTTTGCACCGTGCTTTGCCTTGTAATCCGCAACCGCTGCCTTGATGGCATCTTCTGCCAGAATCGAACAGTGTATTTTTACAGGAGGCAACGCCAGTTCTTCGGCGATCTGCGTATTTTTGATCTGCAAAGCCTGATCCACAGTCTTGCCCTTGACCCATTCGGTCACCAGGGAACTGGATGCAATCGCCGAGCCGCAACCATAGGTCTTGAATTTGGCATCTTCGATGATGCCGTCTTTTCCGACCTTGATCTGCAATTTCTTCACGTCACCGCAGGCCGGAGCGCCGACCATGCCGGTACCCAACCCCTCATCGTTCTTGTCAAACGAGCCGACGTTGCGGGGATTTTCGTAATGATCCAATAATTTATCGCTGTATGCCATAATAGTTCGCTCCTTGTCAGTCGCTGCTAGTCATTAGACGCTGGTTGCTAGTTGGTACGGCTTTAACTAACGACTAGCGACTTACGTCTAGCAACTGTTTTAGTGTGCTGCCCATTGCACGGTATTCAGATCAATGCCATCTTTGTACATTTCCCACAGCGGCGACAATTCGCGCAGTTTGTCGATCTTGCCCTTCATCAGCGCAATGACGTAATCCACTTCCTCGACGGTCGTGAAACGCCCGACCGTGAAGCGGATCGAACTGTGCGCCAATTCATCGCTGCGCCCCAGAGCGCGCAACACGTAAGACGGCTCGAGGCGGGCCGAGGTAGAGGCCGAACCGCTGGACACGGCCACATCCTTGATCGCCATGATCAACGATTCGCCCTCGACAAAATTGAAACTCAGGTTGAGGTTATGCGGCACACGCTGAACCATGTCGCCGTTCAGATGCACCTCTTCCATATCCATCAGGCCTGCCATCAAACGGTCGCGCAACATGCGGATGCGTTCGTTTTCTGATGCCATCTCTGCCTGAGCGATGCGAAATGCCTCTCCCATGCCGACAATCTGGTGTGTCGCCAGCGTGCCGGAACGCATGCCGCGCTCATGACCGCCGCCGTGCATCTGCGCTTCCAGCCGCACGCGCGGTTTACGCTGTACATACAGCGCGCCGATGCCTTTGGGACCGTAAGTCTTGTGCGCCGAGAACGACATCAGATCAACTTTGAGCGCCTGCAAATCTATGTCAACCTTGCCGGTCGCCTGCGCTGCATCCACATGAAACAGGATACCCTTGGCGCGACAGATTTCACCAATCGCGGCAATATCCTGTATCACGCCGATTTCATTATTCACCAGCATGATGGAGGCAATAATCGTGTCAGGACGCAGTGCTGCTTTGAATTTTTCAAGGTCGAGCAGACCATTCGGCTCGGGGTCGAGATAAGTCGCTGAAAAACCTTCGCGCTCAAGTTCGCGCACCGTGTCGATCACCGCCTTGTGCTCGATGCGCATCGTGACGATATGGCGGCCTTTGCCCTGATAGAAATGCGCCGCGCCCTTGATGGCGAGGTTGTTCGATTCAGTCGCGCCCGAAGTCCAGACGATCTCTTTGGGATCGGCGTTCACCAGCGACGCGACTTGCTCACGCGCCAGCTCCACCGCAGCATCGGCTTCCCAGCCAAATGCATGCGAACGACTGGCCGGATTGCCGAACTTCTCGGTCAGATAGGGAATCATTTTAGCGGCGACACGCGGATCAACCGGCGTGGTGGCAGAGTAATCCATGTAAATCGGTAGTTTCATTTTCTGTATCAACTTTCTCGACGTTAATGACTTGACAACAGATTACCTGACGACCTGCTTATTCATCGTGATCGCCGTTGCGCCTGTTCCGGATTTAGCCTGGCCTTCCACCAACTGCTGCAAATTGATCGAATCCAGGTAGGCATAAATCTTTTCATTCAAGCCCATCCACAAATTATGCGTCAGGCAAGGCTTACCGTCGTGGCAATTACCCTTTTCCTCGCAATGCGTGGCATCCAGCGGCTCATCCACCGCCACCACGATCTCGGCAATCTTGATCTTTGTGGCTGTTCTGGCCAGATAATAGCCGCCGCCCGGACCGCGCACGCTTTCCACCAGGTTGTTGCGGCGCAGTTTACCGAACAATTGTTCCAGATAGGACAGCGAAATTTTTTGCCGGTCACTGATAGACGCGAGCGTTACCGGACCGCGTCCGCCGTTCATCGCCAAATCAACCATTGCCGTCACGGCAAAACGTCCTTTGGTAGTCAATCGCATGTTATTTCTAAGCCTTGTAATAGTTGATTCAAAACCGCCGACCATATTCCACGGCCAAGTGCAAATACTATAATACCCGAACTTTTTAATCAACTATTTTATTTAAATGATTGGGGTCAAATTTATCGGCAGTAGCGCGCTCTTCTTCTACACAAACACCCATCTTCCCGAGCTGTTGCAGAATAAAATCAATGCGCTGATCCACCGTCACGCTGTGCCCTAACAGACCATGTATTGCCTTGGATAACGGATCGTTCAGGTCGTTTCCTATGCCGTAGGCGTTAAAACCGGCCTTCTTCTCTTCATCCAGAATCCGCGCCGGGATACCCGCCGCCGTAGCCCCTGCAGGGACATCTTTCACCACCACCGCATTCGAGCCTATCTTGGCGCCCGCACCGATGGTGATCGGCCCCAGTATCTTTGCCCCCGCTCCCACCACCACGCCATCACCCAGCGTGGGATGGCGCTTACCATGCCGCCACGAGGTGCCGCCCAGCGTCACGCCGTGATACATCGTCACGTCATCGCCAATTTCTGCCGTTTCACCGATCACCACGCCCATACCGTGATCGATGAAGAAGCGCCGTCCGATGGTCGCCCCCGGATGAATCTCGATACCGGTAAAAGCACGGGTCAGATAGGACAGAAATCTCGCCAGCCATTTCAGATTGGCATGCCACAGCCAATTGGCGAGGCGATGGATCACGCGCGCATGCAAGCCCGGATAGCAGGTCAGCACCTCAAACGTGGTGCGCGCCGCCGGATCGCGGTCGAATACGCTGGCAATATCTTCTTTAATATTTCTAAACATCTCTGTCCTGCCGGTAACGCGCCTTGAGGCGCGCATTGTACTCGGTTGTCACGCTCAATATACCGCGCAGGATGTTGATCTCATCGGCTTCCAGACGGGCTCTCGCATACAAACGGCGCAAGCGCTGCATCATGCGGGCCGGGTTCTGCGTGGTGAAAAAGCCGATCTCGTGCAGCGTCTTTTCCAGATGGCTCATAAAGCCCTCCACCTGTTGATGCGCTGCAGGCTGAGCCAGCTGCGTGACCGGTTGATAGCTTTCTGCCGCCACTGAAAGTTCATAGGAAATGACTTGAACCGCTGCGGCCAAGTTGAGCGAGGAAAATTCGGGATTGGCCGGAATATTCACCAGCATCTGAGAGCGGCTCACCTCTTCGTTGGTCAGCCCTGACATTTCGGTACCGAACAGCAAGGCCACCGGCTGCACGGTTGCCTGCTGCACCACCTGCGGCATCGCCTCGCGCGGCGACATCACCTCGTTGGAGATATCCCGCTGTCTGGCCGTCATACCCACGGTCAGCACCACGCCCTCCAAGGCTTCGTCGATCGAGCCGCACACCACCGCGCTTTGCAGCACATCGTCGGCGCCCGCCGCCATCGCAGATGCCTGTGGATCGGGGAAATGACGCGGATTGATCAGGTACAGATGGTGTAATCCCATCGTCTTCATCGCACGCGCCGCCGCCCCGATATTGCCCGGATGCGTGGTGTGACTCAGGACGACTCTGACATTATTTAACATATTTCGGCATATTTCTGATCAGTAAAGACGTTAGTCGGCAGTATCCAGTCGTTAGTTGGTTTTGTCCGCTGAACGGTATTACGTTGAACAAACCAGCGTCTGACGACTAGCGACTGTTATTTATGTTTATACAAAGCTCAATTCCAACTAGAATGCGAGGCTAGATTCTACAGACTCTACCGCTCATTAAACCCAAAAACCTCCGCACGCCATAGCGAGCGCAGCTCAGACAAGGCAAAGAATAGAGAAAACCCGGAATGTATGACGTAAATACATGAGGATTTTGAGCTGTTTTTTAACGCAGTCTGCGCAAGCGCAGTAGTCGTGAGGTGGTTTTCATCAAAAAGGTCGTAAATATGCATCCAATGCTCAACATCGCGGTGAAGGCCGCACGTCGCGCCGGCAATCTGATTCATCGCAGCACCGACAAGATCGATCACCTCACCATCACCCGCAAATCTCATGCAGATTTCGTCAGTGAAGTTGATCGCGCCGCCGAGCAGACCATCATCCAGACACTGCTGGATGCCTATCCCGACCATGCGATTCTAGCAGAAGAGAGTGGCGCTCACGGCGAGTCCGAGTTCGTCTGGATCATCGATCCATTGGATGGCACCACCAACTTCCTGCACGGCTTCCCGCAATTTGCAGTCTCCATCGCATTGCAGCACAAAGGCATCATCACCCAGGCGGTGATTTACGACCCGACCAAAAATGAGCTGTTCACCGCGACTCGCGGACGCGGCGCGTTCCTCAACGACAAGCGCCTGCGCGTCTCCAAACGCATCCACATGGCGGACGCACTGATCGGCACCGGCTTCCCCTATACCAACTTCGATCACATGGATGCCTACATCGGCATCTTCAAGGATCTGATGCAACAGACTTCCGGTCTGCGTCGCCCGGGCTCCGCAGCCCTTGATCTGGCCTGGATGGCCGCAGGTCGCTATGACGGCTTCTTCGAAACAGGCCTGAAACCCTGGGACATCGCAGCAGGCACCTTGCTGATCACCGAAGCGGGCGGCATGGTCAGCGACCTGCACGGTTCCGATACTTACATGAAGACCGGACACATCTGCGCGGGCAATTCGGAGATCCATCCGAAATTGCTGGCAATCATTGCACCGCATCTGACTCCGGCACTGAAAGGTCTGGCTGCTTAAACCATGGCTGAACAAATTGGCGTGAGCGGCGCAGAGAAAAACACACCGATGATTCAGCAGTTTCTGCGCATCAAGGCAGAGCATCCGGACGGACTGCTGTTTTACCGGATGGGCGACTTTTACGAACTGTTCTTCGAAGATGCCGAGCGCGCCGCAAAACTGCTCGACATCACACTGACGCATCGCGGCACCTCCAACGGGGTGCCGATCAAGATGTGCGGCATCCCGTATCACGCAGCCGAACAATACTTGGCGAGACTGGTAAAGCTCGGACTGTCGGTGGCGATCTGCGAGCAGATCGGCGATCCGGCCACCAGCAAAGGCCCGGTTGAGCGCAAAGTAATGCGCATCGTCACGCCCGGCACGATCACCGACTCCGCGTTACTGGAAGAAAAGCGCGACAACCTGTTGCTGAGCCTTCATCAGCGCCAGGGCCGTCTGGGACTGGCCTGGCTGAATCTGGCCTCGGGGCAATTTTTCGTTTGTGAGACGGCAGTTGAGAATCTGCCCTCTGAGCTGGAACGCCTGCAACCCTCGGAAATACTGCATGCTGAAAACGCAGCACTGCAATCTGGTACGGCCTGTAAACAGCTGCCCTCGTGGCACTTCGAGCTGGACACGGCGCGCCGCGCACTGTGCCAGCAGTTTTCCACCCTCGATCTGGCCGGATTCGGCTGCGATGATTACACCGTGGGACTGGAAGCGGCCGGCGCACTGTTAGGTTACGCACGCCTCACCCAGGGTCAGGCAATGGCTCATATCCGCAGCCTGCAGGTATACAGCGCGGATCGCTATGTGCGTATGGATGCGGCGACGCGGCGCAATCTGGAAATCACCCAGACCCTGCGCGGAGAAGCGGCCCCCACGCTGCTCTCGTTGCTCGACACCTGTGCGACCAACATGGGCAGCCGGCTTTTGTCCCACTGGCTGCACCATCCGCTGACGGATCGCGCAGTGTTGCGCGCGCGCCTCGATGCGGTGGATAAACTGAATGAGCTGTATAGCGAGACACAGATACACCTGAAGCACTGCGTGGATGTTGAACGCATCACCACGCGCATCGCCCTGAAGTCGGCCCGTCCGCGCGATCTCTCCGGCCTGCGCGATACGCTGACAGCCTTGCCGCAACTGCACGCTACACTGGCCGCTTGCGACTCACCGCTGGTGAATGCGTTGACCGATGCACTGCAGGCCGACACGCACCTCGCCGGCATCTTACAAAGCTCGATTAAAAATGAGCCTTCCAGCGTGCTGCGCGAAGGCGGCGTGATCGCCGATGGCTTCGATGCAGAACTGGACGAATTAAGAGGAATACAGACCAACTGCGGCGACTTCCTGCTGGCGCTGGAAGCACGCGAGCGGGCGCGTACCGGCATCTCTACTTTAAAGGTGGAATACAACCGCGTTCATGGTTTCTATATCGAGGTTTCCATCGCACAAAGCGTCAACGTGCCGGACGATTATCGCCGCCGCCAGACGCTCAAAAACGCCGAGCGCTACATCACGCCTGAACTCAAGACCTTCGAGGACAAGGCGCTGTCCGCCAACGAGCGCGCGCTGGCTCGCGAGAAATATCTCTACGACCAGTTGCTCGACCAGTTGGCGCCGTACATTCCGCAACTGCAACGCATAGCCGCTGCGATAGCCGAACTGGACGTATTAGCCACCTTCAGCGAACGCGCCGCCACGCTCAATTTCAGCGCGCCGCAATTCTCAAACGATGTGCAGATCAGCATCTTGCAAGGCCGTCATCCGGTGGTGGAAGCCCAGGTAGATCGCTTTACGCCCAACGACACCGAGCTGTCTGACGCGCGCCGCATGCTGCTGATCACGGGCCCTAACATGGGGGGTAAATCCACCTATATGCGTCAGGTCGCGATCATCGCGTTACTGGCTCATGTCGGCTGTTTCGTCCCCGCGCAACAGGCAATATTGGGCGAGATCGACCAGATTTTCACCCGCATCGGTTCCTCCGATGATCTGGCCAGCGGGCGCTCCACCTTCATGGTCGAGATGACCGAGGCTGCCAACATCCTGCACAATGCCACCGGAAAGAGTCTGGTGCTGGTGGATGAAATCGGTCGCGGCACTTCCACGTTCGACGGCCTGGCACTGGCCTACGCGATTGCGTGCCATCTGCTGGAGAAGAACCGGAGCTATACGCTGTTCGCCACGCACTATTTCGAGCTGACAAGGCTGACGGAAGAATTCGCCCAGCTCGCCAATGTGCACCTGACTGCGATCGAACACCAGCACAGCATCGTGTTCCTGCATTCGGTCAATGAAGGGGCCGCCAGCCAGAGCTATGGCCTGCAAGTCGCAGCCCTGGCCGGGGTGCCGGCGCAGGTCATCAGAACGGCTAAAAAGCAGTTGCGCGCGCTGGAACAGAACAGCGCCGCACAAAGCCCGCAGGGCGATTTGTTCGCGGCAGTTCAGGACATCCCGGAACCGGAAGAACATCCGCTGCTGGCCGCTTTACGCGAAATCAAGCCGGACGATCTCAGCCCGAGAGATGCGCTGGAAAAACTGTATCAGTTGAAGAAGCTGCTATAGCTTGCCACAAGATTTTTTCCCGCTTGCACTTAACACCGCCCGCGTGTAAATTGACGCATCACCATCGATCACGGATTCGTAAAATGAGCACGGCCACTTTATCCAGCAAATTCCAGCTTTCCCTGCCCAAGGCACTGCGTGAGGCCATGCATCTTCAAGCCGGACAACAGTTTGAATTGATCCCGATGGGTTCGGTTATCCAGTTGGTACCCAAGACTTCCATCGATGATCTGCGAGGCATCGCCCGTGGCGCCAATCCCGAGCAATACCGTGACAGAACGGACCGCAACTGATGTTTCTGGTGGATACCTGCGGCTGGATCGAGTGGATGATTGATTCGCCGCTCGCCAAAAATTACTCGCGCTATCTGAATTCCCCCGACACACTGATCGTGCCCACGCTGGTACAACACGAACTGTACAAGTGGATGTGCAGGGAAACAGACCAGCCCACCGCCTTATCCGCCATCGCAGCAACTCAAACCGCGACCGTCATTACACTCGACACCTCACTAGCGCTGCTGGCGGCGGACACCGCACGAGAATTCAAGCTGGCAATGGCGGACGCCATCATCTACGCCACAGCCCGTCAACACCGCGCCACCCTAGTCACCAGCGATGCACATTTCGCTGACTTGCCGCATGTAAAGTATTACCCAAAGACAAGCTGATCTCGGACCAGATACCACGGAACCGTAAGAGAATCCGCTGCTGGCAGCTTTACGCGAAGCGCAACCGGATTAACTCAGCCCACGTGATGCGCTGAAAAATCTGCACCCACCGCCCATCAAACTCACTACTAGCAGCGCGCCCCCATCTGCCATAATGAAAACTAAATAGCTTAGCGCATGCAGCTAAATCCAAATTTGAAAGATCCTGAGTACGTCGCCAGCATATTTAGTAATTACTCATAAAACTCCAATCCCACTAGCGTCAAATGAGGTCTTTCCCTTTAATGCCTGAAAAGCCAATACTTAAGCCCCGGCGACAAAAGGCTTTTATCCACGAACCGGTTCCCGCAGGGATATTGGTTAAGACCAATAACTCGCAAAAACACAAAATTAACGCATTAAATCAACTGCATAGCTTGGATTAATTATTCACCGAACTGGTGACAAGTAAATTTTCGATATGCATTTTAATTTGTTCGGATTTTTTGCGAGTTATTGCCGCCTTGGGCAATATCCCTGCGAGAACCATTTTCGTGCTTTCGTGGACAACTGAGTTTTTAGGTTTAACGGTCAACATGGCAGGCATTTTTCACGCAACATTGGGCCGCCAGCTCAATATCGAAAAACGCGCGTTGACGAAAACATAAAATTACGGTTACGCTCAACACGGACATTTAACACCCGAACACTGGATTGACACTCATTTGGAGGCACAGCTCGTAAGCGAAGTTTCCAGGCAGGCTGTGTAGCGCCGCCTGAGACCGGCGTCACGCGGGCCTGAGCAAATCGCCTGAAGCCCGGATGGCTCGCAGTGGCCGGTGACGGAACTAATAGCAAGTTCACCTTATCTCCCGAGGGATAGCGCAATGAATCAAGCTATGCAAGCAATACACGATCAGATCATTGCGGCTCAGAAAGCGGGCGACCATCTGAAGGTATATGAACTGGCGGATGCCGCGCTCAAACTCACGCCTGATGATGAGTTTCTTCAATACCATTCGGTACTCGCACTGGCCAAATGCGATGCAACACAGCGGGCGCTCGACAGTTTTTACCACTACAAGCTGTATCTGAGCAAAAGCGAAGATGTGCTGGCATTGGAAGCGCGTATTCTGAAAAACCTGGCATTTGCCAGTCATGACAGGGACAGCCTTCGCAAGGCAGCCGATTCCTATCGTAAGATGTTTTCCCAATCCGGTGGCTATTACCGGGCGATCAATGCTGCAACCCTGTATCTGCTTTCGGGCAATCAGGAACTGGCTGTCGTTCTGGCACAAGCAGCCCTTGATCTGGCCAGGCAGGAAGGAAAGGATATTTTTTATGGCATGGCGACACAGGCAGCAGCACTTCTGCTGCTTGGCCGTCACTCTGACGCTAAACAAGTGATTGAAGCGGTTGCGATACTTGAGGGCGATAACCTGCAACGGCGAGCGCTGACCAGGCAGCGACTCAAGCTGATCTGCGATTTTCAGCATGTTGATGCCGGCATCCTTGATTCTTTACTGCCCGAAACGGTCGTTTACTATTGCGGCCACATTTTTGACCCGCATCGGCCGATTTCGCTGCAACAGGAATATGAGCTTGCACAGCGTATTGAATCCGTCATTACCGAACATAAGGCGGCTATAGCCTATGGATCGCTTGCTGCCGGCGCCGACATCCTGTTTGCAGAAGCATTTTTGAATCGGGGCGGTGAGCTGAATATCTGGCTGCCGTTTCGACAATCAGATTTTTTGCAGATCGCTGTTCGTCCTGCGGGAGAACAGTGGCTTAACCGTTTTAATGCCTGCCTGGCACGCGCGAATTCCGTATCGTATGCGACCGAGTCGAATTATATGGGGGATGATGCGCTTTTCGAATATTGCGCAGATGTATCCATGGGTATGTCCATCATGCGGGCCAATTCGCTCAATGCCAGGATATTGCAGGTGGCGATATGGGACGAGGGGGCGTCAGGCCCCTCGTCCGGCACCCGTCTAAATGTGAACAAATGGCGAAATCTTAACAAACCTGCCGAAGTTATTTCCTGTTCAAGCCCTGTCCGTGCAGCGCGACATTTACCTGGCGGTGACACGCAGACGCATCGTGAACCCTATGCGATTCTGTTTGCGGATGCCAGAGGGTACAGCAAGCTTTGCGATCGCGATGTGCTGTGGTATTTCAACGTGCTGAACCCCTATCTGGCAAAATCGATTGAAAAATTCAGGCCCGATATTCAGTTGATCGACACATGGGGCGATGGCATTTATATCATCACGAAAAAAGCCTCCGTCGCGGCCCGAATTGCCTTCGAACTGAACGAGGCTTTGGCACATATCGATCAATCCATGCTCGATCTGCAAGAACCGCTGCTGTTGAGGATTGCATTGCATTACGGACCCGTTTTTAGTCTGTACGACTATTTCGAGCAGAAACAAACCTATTCCAGCAATGAGGTTTCCAAGACCGCGCGCATAGAACCGGTTACGCCGCCGGGTGAAATATTCGGGACTGACGCATTTGTTGCCATCCTGGAACTGGAAGGGGATCGCTGCGCTACTTACGAATACGCGGGAACCCTTCCGAGTGCCAAAAATTACGGGTCATTCAGAATGTTTCATATCCGGCCTGAATTGAAGTCCGAAATATTCCCTTCGGCTTGATTGACCCGGCCCCTGTCTTTCGTATCTCTTAACGCGTTCATTATGATATTTTAATCGAGCAATGAACGATGAATCGGCTACTCCGCACCCCTTAACATATTTGCCAGGAAAATTCGCGTGATGACTTTCGACACAGTCAGGAGGCTGGGCAAGTGGATGCCGATTCGGCATTGTCCCGGCAGGTTTGTGCTGCGCGGTGTATCACCGGCATTTAGCATGGTCGATTTGCTCGGAGACATTGCCGGTGCTCAGCAGTTTCAGTCGCCAGGAGCCATAGACACGGTCTGGGTTGTTTGCCTTGAGGACGGCGGGATGATTTCTTATCACAGGCTTGCCGGCACCTGGCTTCACACGCTGAACACGAAAGAAGGTTTCAGGCGGAAGCTGGAACAGCTTGAGATTAGTTTGCCTGAATCAGTCACCTGATTAACGTTGGGCAGATTGAGTCCTCAACCGGACTTGTCCGGGATTTTGTCCGGGATAGGATTTAAATTACCGTTATCCGGTTTCGCAGTCCGTTAATCGAGCCTTCCCAAACCACCATAAATGCGGACGCGCATTTATAAATGTTGGAATGTTAGACTTGACCCCGCACTCGCACGCATAGCAGACAAATAGCGCGCACTGCTGAATGGCTGTATTGGCGTACATTTCAGACAATCCGGCTGTGAAATATCTACTGTTCCAGAGGCGATTCATACGCTCTTTCCACCGGGATGGTGGGGCAGCGAAAAATACAAATTTACGTCCAATGTGGATCAATTCGTGGCAGAAATCAACAGCGCGACATTCTTATGATTTTGTACTTGCATCAGCCAGTACGCTTTATAGCTGACTCAACGGCCTTTTCTATAACATCGTACTTGGCCATGAAAAATTCACGGCCGTCGTTTAGACGGTATGGTGAAAGCATCATATGCACTTCCGTTTCTAATTTCCTTGCATCTTTATGCCGCCATTGTTTAACGACCGTAAATGCCAAAGGGACACCTGTTGCTGAAGAAAGCTGTCTGGCACGCTCGATGGAGGTTCCGCTTGTAAAGCCAACCTTAAATATCTGCTCCTTCATAGCAGAGCAACGCATTATATATAGCTCACCTTCATCCGAGGCGGCTTGAGAATCTATCAATCCTGATTCAGCATTAACCTTGCCTACTGCGTCTAGATATTCTGAAATTTTAAGCTTGGCGGCAGCCAAGGTATCTTTTAAATATATCGTCGTTGAAGCTGAGCCCGTCGGCTTCCATTTGCTAGAAGATGCCACCCAAGTTCTTCCACGCACGGGATTTCCGTGTCTATCAACGCCACCCTCTTCATTAGAAAGCCTTTTCCAATGCCCTTCTGTTTCGATTTCATAGTGCGGTAGGTTTACCATTGTAATGGTGGAGGTTGGTGCCGCAGTATTGGTTTCTAATGCTGGGATTACCACATATTCCCCACTTAATCCCTTGCCGCCTTTCTTCTTGGGTATTCTTTGATGCGTCTTATTTTGCGTGTCCTTGTTTAAAGCGAACCGAGCACTAAAATATTTTGGCAACTGAAAAAGTCCTTCAGCCAACGACCATAAGACGGCCGAACGCTTAAAGTGCTCATTCATCGTAGTGATAAGCCGTTCTTTGTGCTCATTTTCATTGAATGGGGCGAGCACTTCAGGATCATCACAGATAACGTTAAATGAGTGTTCATATTCTTCGAGGTAGCAACGTGATAGGTGCTTCTCTTCCTTTATATCAAATTCACCCGCAATTACTGTTCTGATGTAAGTATCTGTTCCTTCGAGATGCTTGGGTTTGCCTCGTTGATTTCCTGCTTCCGCAATGCTTTCAGCAAGAAATGCACGTTTCCAGGGAGTTACATTCTCCAAATCAACTTTCGGCTGCTCCGAACACCTTAACTGCCACTCCTCCTGACCCAGCGCTTCGCCGCCTATTAGATACCAATGCAGCGAATTCCCGCGCCTGATCATGGAAAAACCGGAAACCACAAATTCTCTGCCCTCTCCGTTTAAAAAGGAAGTTTCGGTTACTTCTCCACATGTGGAAAAATGAAAAATTTGATCTTGCGGAAGATCTAAAAGGGTGGAAACGTGAAACTCATCACTATCACGCGATGTTACGTAATCGAAATAATCTTCCGCATGAAAGAGATGATTAAACTCTTGTTCTATTTCTGCATACGGAGCCAATTCCTTCATTAACTTAATGTGTAGAAATGGCTCAAAGTAGTTAAAGCTAACTGGCTGGTTGTATATTCCCGATGATGCATATCTATGTGTGTATTCTGTTGCGAATTCGCGCAAGATTTTATCGGCAGGAAATTTGGCGCCAGATTGCGCTAACCCCTTCAATATTTCCGTGTACTTGCGAGCTAAATGTTTAGCTTCATCAGCAAGCATTCTCCTTTCTTTCCGGGGCAAGCTTTCGACAAAAGGCAGCTTTCCTTTTGCATTTATGAGGTGTCGATGATCCTTTCCCGCGAAAGGCTGGATTTTTGCAAGCTCGCTTAATCGTATCTTTATATCCGACATCTCTCAAATCTAGCAAGGGCATTTCTGACGGAAGAGATTGTACCTGTCTTTAGGTTGCCAGATTTCCTCCTAATACATCTAGGAAGGCATTTGCACAGCGCCCGCTTTTTGACATGAAGCGGCCATGATTTTTGAACAATGGAAAGACTGCTATGGCCGAGATGTTGTCGTTGACATGTTTCGCATTTGGATATCCTGGGGGCAGGCATTACCTACCTTTGTTATTTTCTGCACTGTACCCGGCAATATGCAGCATATTTATATCAGGTGCAGTATAATTATGCATCTGATTTAATTGATT
>JAUSNM010000054.1 GCA_030645535.1 Gallionella sp.
TTGTTAAGAGTGTGCTGGCGCGATGATGCCGGCTGTCGGGGAACTCGGGCTGGCGCTGTAGAGCTTCTTCGGCATGCGACCTGCAAGGTACGCTTCGCGTCCGGCGGCAGTCGCTTTTTTCATCGCGGAGGCCATCAACACCGGATTCTGTGCACCGGCAATCGCCGTGTTCATCAGCACGCCGGCACAGCCAAGCTCCATTGCAATGGCGGCGTCGGACGCCGTACCCACGCCTGCATCGACGATCACAGGAACCTTGACGCGATCCATGATCAGTTGCAGATTCCATGGATTTAAAATCCCCATGCCGGAGCCGATCAGGGAGGCTAGCGGCATGATCGCCACGCAGCCGATGTCTTCAAGTTGTTTTGCGATGATAGGATCGTCCGAGGTATACACCATCACCTGAAAGCCTTCCGCGACCAGCGTCTTCGCGGCGGCGATCGTCTCGATCACGTTGGGATATAAAGACTGCGGATCGCCCAGCACTTCCAGTTTGACCAGGCTGTGACCGTCCAGCAACTCGCGCGCCAAGCGCAGCGTGCGCACCGCATCATCGGCGGTGTAACAGCCCGCAGTGTTGGGCAGGTAGGTATATTTCGACATCGGCACGGCGTCCAGCAGGCTGGGCTCATTGGCGTTCTGGCCTAAGTTGGTGCGGCGGATTGCCACCGTGACGATCTCGGCGCCGCTGGCATCCAGCGCTGCGCGGGTCTCGGTGAAATCCTTGTATTTTCCGGTGCCGACCAGAAGCCTTGAGGAATAGCTTTTTCCTGCGATGATGAGTGGGTCGTTCATGTTTCTATCCTTTTGATTCAATTGCCAATTGCTGTATTGTGCGAATTGGCATGTCGGGTTGGAGCCAGTTCTGCGAACTTTTTAATGGTGGATTCGATTGTAATTATCCATTATCAATTATCCATTTTGCATTGTATTAACCCCCGCCTACCGCCACAACGATTTCCAGCTTGTCGCCATCGTTCAGGACGCATTCGGCATACAGGCTGCGCGGCACAATGTCGCCGTTGCGTTCAAGTGCGATGCGACGACCGGTGTGGCCCAGCTCCTCAATCAGCGCTGCAATGCTGCAAGAGTCAGTCAGTTGGCGCGGTGCGCCGTTAACGTAGACAGTAATCACTTTCAATTTGTCCTTGGGTTGCGGTAAAATGCAATGCTATCACGCGGGTGTAGTTCAATGGTAGAACGGCAGCTTCCCAAGCTGCATACGAGGGTTCGATCCCCTTCACCCGCTCCAAATTCATTTTTTGGGCGAATCGCTGTGTCGCATGCTCGCTCATTCCTCGCCTATCCATTTGATATGTCTCGTCATTCACTGCGCGGCTTCTTGCGCTTCATCCAAAAATTCTGAATTTTTAGAGCTGCACTCAATAAAGCCTGCCACTATTTGACCTGCTGATCGTGCATCACGATGCGTGCGACGAACGCGATCGCCAGCAGATTCGCCACGATGGCAACGAAGCCCACCCTGTCATAACCTGCAATCTGGCCTGTCGCGTTTTGCGTGGTGATGAATCCTGCCAAGGTCGCCGCCAGGCCGCTGGCCAGTTGCTGTGTGGCGGAATTGAGCGACATGAAGGTGCCGCGCAGTTTCGGTCTGGCAGCGGACGTGATGATGGCCATTGCCGGAATCATGCGCCCCGAGATCAGTACGAAAAATAACGTGGTGCAGATCAGCCAGACCCACAGCGGTGCGGCCCCGACCTGAGTGACGGCCAGCAGCGGCACGGTGGCAGCAACCGCCATGATGCGATAGATTTTTACCTTGCCGGCAGCATCCGCCCAGCGTCCGATCAGGCGTGAGGTGAATAGCGTCGCAGCGCCACCAACCAGATAAATATAAAAAATATCATGCTGTGCTATACCCACGTTCGAGACCGCATAAATGGTGATGTACGGGATTACGGTGAAGCCGGAAAACAAAATCAGCATGGTAAATACCAGCGCACGCAAATGATTGGCATCCCGCAGTACCTCGAACATCGCCGAGAACGGATGCGCGCGTTTTTCCTGACTCAGGTGATGCCGGACATCAGGCAGAAATTTCAGACCAATGATGAGGAACAGCACGGTGGTGCAGGCAATCAGGATGAAGGGGGCGCGCCACTGGAAGAGGTTTGCCAGCCACAGTGACAGCGGCACACCAGCTACGGTGGAGAGAGAAAAAGAGGAAGAGATGACCCCGCTGGCAGTGGCGCGTCGCTCGAACGGAATCAGGTCGCCGACCAGGGTTTGCACCATCGCTCCCATCACGCCGCCGAACGCACCCGCCAGACCGCGCGCGACAAGCAGCGTGGCATAACTGGGTGACAGGCCGCACGCCAGCGTCGCCAGGCCAAACAGCGCGAACACGATCAGCAACAGGCGTTTGCGCTCGAATTTGTCCACGAAGGTGGCGGCGAGCAGACCTGCGAAGGCAGCGCTGAAGCTGTAGGAGGCGACCAGAAAACCGAACTCATGCGTGCTGATGCCGAATTCTTTCATCAGGATCGGCCCTAACGGCATCATGATCATGAAATCGAGGATGTGGGAAAACTGCATGCCGGACAGGGTCAGCAGCAAATAACGTTCGCGTTGCGGGGTGAGGGTCGGCTGCATGGTGAGGGGAATTATTACTTGGGCGGTATTCTACCAGCAACAGGATAGCGGATTTTGGATTCAGGAAATTACCATCACGGCAGCGTTGTGGAGGTGGTTTAAATTTTAAAATGAGTCTGAATCTAGCGATTCCGGATACGCGAAAAAATCTGAAGTGGTAAAATCAGCGCCGAAAATTCACATACCCACATCATGTCGCAACCCGCTTTTGTCCATCTCCGTCTGCACAGCGAATATTCCATCACGGATGGGATGGCGCGCATCGATGAGGCGGTAGCAGCCGCCAAATCCGACGGTATGCCCGCCCTTGCGCTGACAGACCTCTCCAATTTCTCGGGTCTGGTGAAGTTTTATAAGGCGGCGCGCGGCAAAGGGATCAAGCCGGTCGCAGGTGTTGATGTGTTCATCACCAATGAGGCGGATCGTGACAAACCCTACCGACTGTTGTTGCTGTGCCAGACAGTCGAAGGCTATCTGCGGCTGTGCAGTCTGCTGTCGCGCGCTTATCTTACCAATCAGTATCGCGATCGCGCCGAATTGCGCCGCGAGTGGTTTCGCGAGGAAGGCACCGAGGGTTTAATTGCCTTATCCGGCGCGCATCTGGGGGATGTCGGCTGTGCGCTGATGACGGGCAATGCGACGCAGGCCAGGCAGTTTGCCAATGAATGGAGCGGGTTGTTCGAGAACCGCTATTACATCGAGGTGCAGCGCGCAGGCTACGCTGATGAGGAGTCGTATGTTCACACTGCGACGCTGTTAGCGTCCGAACTCGACTTGCCGGTGGTGGCAACGCATCCGGTACAGTTTTTGAGTGTCGATGATTTCAAGGCGCATGAGGCAAGGGTGTGCATCGCCGAAGGCTATGTGCTTAACGACAAGCGTCGTGAGAAGGCATTCACGCCCCAGCAGTATTTCAAGACTCAGGCTGAGATGAACGAGCTGTTCGCCGACTTGCCGGAGGCCTTGCAAAACAGTGTCGAAATCGCGCGACGCTGCAATCTCACGCTGGTGCTGGGCAAACCGCGCCTGCCGGATTTCCCCACGCCAAACGGCGAAAGTCTGGACGACTTTCTGCTCAGTGAATCCGAACGCGGTCTGGCACAGCGCATGGCACGGCTCTATCCCGATGAGGTTGAGCGCACGGCAAAACTGCCGCAGTACCAGGAGCGGTTATTGTTCGAGATCAAGACCATTATCAATATGGGCTTTCCCGGCTACTTTCTGATCGTGGCGGACTTTATCCGCTGGGCGAAGGCTTACCGTTCCGAGGCATTTCCCAACGGCGTGCCGGTAGGTCCGGGGCGGGGTTCCGGTGCAGGTTCGCTGGTGGCCTACTGTCTGCTGATTACCGATCTTGACCCGTTGCGCTACGAGTTGCTGTTCGAGCGATTTTTGAATCCTGAGCGCGTGTCCATGCCCGACTTCGACGTGGACTTCTGCCAGGACGGGCGCGAGCTCGTTATCGACTATGTGAAGCAGAAATACGGAGCAGCGTGCGTGTCGCAGATCGCCACCTTCGGCACGATGGCCTCCAAGGCGGTAATCCGCGATGTGGGCCGGGTGATGGAGTTTCCGTATGGCTTGTGTGACCGGCTGTCCAAGGCGATTCCGCTCGAAGGTGTGAAACCTGTGTCGCTCAAAAAAGCGCGCGAGATGGAGCCTGAAATCAACGCCATCGCCGAGAGTGAAGAGGGCGTGCCGGAGTTGCTGGCGCTGGCGATGCGCCTGGAAGATTTGACGCGCAACGTCGGCATGCATGCGGGTGGCGTGGTGATCGCGCCGGGGAAACTCACCGATTTCTGCCCGCTGTATTGCGCCGATGGAGGGGCCAGCGTGGTGAGCCAGTTCGACAAGGACGACGTCGAGGCGATCGGCCTGGTGAAGTTCGACTTTTTGGGTCTGCGCACGCTGACCATCATCGACTGGGCGGTGCGGCACATACACCGATTAGAGCAGGAGCGAGGATCGAGGATCGAGGATCGAACCCAGGGTTCTACTCAATCCTCAGTCCACAATCCTGAATCCTTCTCTATCGAGTCCATTCCGCTGGACGACAAGCCGAGCTATGATCTGTTGAAGAAATGCAACACCACCGCGGTGTTCCAGCTGGAATCGCGCGGTATGAAGGATCTGATCAAGCGTCTGCAGCCGGACACCTTCGAAGACATTGTGGCGCTGGTCGCGCTGTTTCGTCCGGGCCCTCTGGAATCGGGCATGGTGGACGACTTTATCAACCGTAAACACGGCAAAGCCACCGCAGATTATTTTCATCCCGATCTGGAAGTCTCGCTAAAACCCACTTACGGCGTGATCGTGTATCAGGAGCAGGTGATGCAGATCTCGCAGATCATCGGCGGTTACACGCTGGGTGGGGCGGATATGTTGCGCCGTGCGATGGGTAAGAAGGACCCTGAAGAAATGGCGCGCCAGCGCGACATCTTCGTGGCCGGTGCGGTTAATCGAGCCGTTGACAAGGATCTGGCCACCCGGCTGTTCGACTTGATGGAAATGTTTGCCGGTTACGGCTTTAACAAGTCGCACTCGGCGGCTTATGCGCTGGTGGCCTATCAGACAGCCTATCTGAAGGCGCATCATCCGGCGGCGTTCATGGCGGCGACCTTGTCGGGCGATCTGGACAACACCGAAAAGGTGCGCACGTTTTATGCGGATACGTTGCAACAGGGCATCGAGATTCTGTTGCCCGATGTGAACAGCTCAGGCTATGCCTTTTCGCCCACGGATGAAAAAACCATTGCCTACGGACTGGGTGCGATCAAGGGAACCGGTGAGGCGGCAATCAATAGCATCGTCAAGGCGCGCGCAACCGGACCCTTCAAGGACTTGTTCGATTTCTGCCGTCGCGTGGATAAGCGCGCAGTCAATCGCCGCACCATTGAAACCCTGATACGTGCAGGCGCCTTTGACACCATCAGCGATCATCGTGCAGCGCTGATGGCAAGCGTCGATGCGGCGCTGGCGAGTGCCGATCAGCAGGCGCGTTCGATCAATCAGGATAGTCTGTTCGGCGAAGATGACGCAGATGCTGTGCTGATCGAGCAGAAGGCAGACGTGCCGCGCTGGAGTTTGCGCGAACAACTGGCATTTGAAAAGGTCAGTCTGGGGATTTACCTGGGGGGTCATCCGTTTCAGGAATATGAAAAGGAACTGGCAAACTTCATCAAGGTGAAACTGGGCGACCTTAATCCTGCCTTCGTCGGCAAGACCAACGGCGGCGGTGCCGGAGGCTATGTCGCGCGGCGCGGTGTGCAGGTGAGGCTGGCGGGTATTGTGTCCGGATTGCGTTTACAACAGACGCGGCGCGGTCGCATGGCGGTTATCACGCTGGACGATGGCAATGCTCAAATTGAGCTAACGGTGTTCAACGAGGAATACGAGAAGAGCCGCCAGTGGATCAAGGAAGACGAATTGCTGGTGGTAGAGGGCAAAGCCAGCCTGGACGAGTATTCCGGCAATATTCGCGTCAGCGGTGAGGAACTGTTCAACTTTGCTCAGGCGCGTTCACGCTTTGCCCAACACCTGAGCTTAAATTGTAGCGGCAACTTATCTGTTGATCAGCTCAAGGATATCCTCAAGCCCTGGAGCGAGGGTGAGTGCAAGATTCTTATAAATTACAGCAATGGCGTGGCAAGCTGCCAGTTGCGACTGGGTGAGGCCTGGCAGGTGACGCTCGCCGAAGAGCTGCTGAGCGACTTGCGTGTAGTCCTGCAGCCGGAAAACGTGAATGTGATTTACAACTGACGCTGCTATAAACCTGTCATTTCCGCGCAGGCGGGAATCCAGTCTGGCAAAGCCCGACCTGCAGCTTTTAGCTGGTGGCCGTTGAGCAAGGCAGGCCAGAAGGAGTAGAATCGCACCTTGTTGGCAACGGTGAGGCAGACCAAAAATTCTGGATGGACATATTTAGCATTTTGCCAATCGATGTTGTGGGCGGAGTTATTCTGCTGTGGTTAGTCCTGGGCTTCCTCGGGCTGGCATTGCAACGTTCGCCTCAGCTGATTTGCAAGTACCTCTTTCCTGCCGGCGCATGTATTTCATTAGTTCTTACGCTAACGGCCCTGTGGGCGCTGGGTTCCGCACCCAATATCGCGGTGTTGCCGCTGGGTCTGCCCGATCTGCCGATACACCTTCGCCTCGACCCGCTTGCCGCATTTTTTCTGATTCTGTTGGGCAGCGCATCGTTTGGCATATCGCTGTTTAGTGCCGGGTACTTCAAGACCATGACGGGGCGAGTGCTGGGCTTGTTGTGTCTGGAATATCACCTGTTTCTGGCCAGCATGGCGATGGTTTTGCTGGCGGACGATGCCTACATGTTCATGGTGGCCTGGGAGACCATGGCCTTGTCTTCCTATTTTCTGGTCACTACTGATCACGCCATTCCCGATATACGCCGCGCCGGTTTTTTATATCTGCTGATTGCGCATGTCGGGGCGATGGCTATTTTGCTCAGCTTTGGTGTGATGCAGGCAGGTCACGGTATCAGTGCGTACACGTTCGACGCGATGCGCGAGGTGCATTTATCCACGTTCTGGTCATCGATTGCATTTTTGCTGGCCTTGTTCGGCTTCGGCGCCAAAGCCGGTGTGCTGCCCATGCATGTCTGGTTGCCGGAAGCACACCCCGCTGCCCCTTCGCCGGTCTCGGCGCTGATGAGCGGCGTGATGCTCAAAATGGCCATCTACGGCATCCTGCGCGTCACCTTTGATCTGCTGGGCACCCAGCTCTGGTGGTGGGGTGTGCTGGCGCTGGCGCTGGGATTGATCACCGCCGTGTTCGGCGTGATGTTCGCCGCAGTGCAGGGCGACATGAAACGACTGTTGGCCTATTCTTCGATTGAAAATATCGGGCTGCTGCTGGTGGGTATCGGCCTGACGCTGATTTTTCATGTCTATGGCAAGAATACGCTGGCCGCCTTGTCGCTCACCGCGACCTTGTATCACAGCATCAATCACGCGTTTTTCAAAAGTCTGTTATTCATCGGTACAGGGTCGATTCTGCATGCAACGGGCGAACGCAATATGGGCCAATTGGGCGGATTGATCCATCACATGCCGTGGGTGTCGGTGCTGATGTTAGTCGGCGTACTGGCGATTTCGGGCTTGCCGCCGCTGAACGGATTTGTCTCCGAGTGGTTATTGTTGCAAGCTTTCCTGCTCTCTCCGGGCTTGCCCAACAGTTACGTCAATATGCTGGTGCCGGTGGCGGCGGCGGGGATTGCGCTGTCTGCCGCACTGTCGGCCTACGTGATGGTGAAATTTTATGGCGTGATTTTTTTAGGTCAGCGCCGCGAAAACGTGCCGCATGTATCTCGTTTCGAGGAACGGCCAAACTCATTGAAACACGCGCATGACGCGGGAACCTGGGAGCGTGCCGGCATGGTCTGGCTGGCATCGGGTTGCGTAGCGCTTGGTCTGGCTCCGGTATTCGTGGTGCAGCAGATCGATGCGGTGTCGCAGATGTTGCTGGGTGCGCATCTTGGTAATGCCACGGCTAACTGGATGTTCCTGGCACCTATCGATACCCATCGCGCAAGTTACGGCCCGCTTTACTTTTTGCTGGCGGTGCTGGGCGTGATGCTGCTCACCGTATTGCTGGTGCGCCGCCTGTATCACGGTCGTTCGCGGCGCGGCCCGGCATGGGACTGCGGGTATCCTGCACAGACGGCGCGCATGCAGGATACCGCCGAAGGCTTCGGTCAGCCGATCAGGCGTATCTTCGAGCCGTTCTTCAAGATCGAGAACGAACTGCCTACCCCGTTCGATACGCATCCGAAATATCACGGAATCAGTGAAGACAAACTCTGGTACCTGCTGTATCTGCCACTCAAATCTCTGATCGAAAAGCTTTCCGGCTGGGTGTCCTTGTTGCAGCACGGACGCATACACCTGTATCTGGCCTATACGTTCGTTACGCTAATCGTGCTGCTGATTTTCGTCTGATGAGAAATCCTGAACAAATTTTTGCTATTCTTTTTCAGCTCACCCAGTTGCTGCTGGTGGTGCTGGCCGCTCCCCTGCTGACCGGCTGGGTGAATCAGTGCCAGGCCTGGTTGCAGAACCGTTCCGGTGCAGGCGTGTTGCAGCCTTACCGCGTCTTGCACAAACTGTTTCACAAGGATGCGCTGATTGCAGATAACGCCTCCTGGTTGTTTCGCATTACACCTTACATCGTGTTCGGTTGCATGTGGCTGGCTGCGGCGATCATTCCCATCATCGCCGTTGATCTGCCGTTCTCGCGTGCAGCGGACGTGATCGCACTGGTGGGCGTGTTCGCGCTGGCGCGCATGTTTATCGCACTGGCGGCCATGGATATCGGCACTTCATTCGGCAGCATGGGTGCGCGGCGCGAGATGCTGGTCTCGTTCCTCGCCGAACCTGCCTTGCTGATGGTGTTGTTCACCTCATCGCTGATCAGCCATTCGACACAGCTGACGCACATCGTCGAAACGTTTGCCCATTACAAGTTCATTTTGTATCCCAGCCTGGCCTTTGCCAGCGTCGCCTTTGTGATGATCCTGCTGGCGGAGAATGCGCGCATCCCGGTGGACAATCCCAGCACGCATCTGGAACTGACCATGATCCACGAGGCGATGATTCTGGAATATTCCGCGCGCCATCTGGCGCTGATTGAATGGGCCGCCAGCCTGAAATTATTCGCCTATATCAGCATCGGCATTGCACTGTTTCTGCCGCATGGCATCATCGGAGTAGGCAACTGGGCCGGGCTGCCGCTGGCGGTCGGATTGTTGTTGGGCAAACTGATGCTGGCAGGGGCCGGGCTGGCTTTGCTGGAAGCGATGATGGCCAAGATGCGCATCTTCCGTGCTCCTGAGTTTCTGGGCACGGCTTTTCTGCTGGCCGTACTCGGCTTGTTGATCCACTTTCTATTGGGTGCGTAATATGAAACTTGCGCAGCGTTTCGTTTGCTCCCTCGCCCGCAAAGCGGGAGAGGGTTGGGGAGAGGGAACGGGCCTGCCTGTGCCGTGCCCGGTACGGCAGACAGGCATGACTAATTTTATGAGGGATGCAACATGCAGATCCCGCTGATATTGCAATTCGTCAATCTGCTGGCCTCCCTGTTGTTGCTGGTGGTGTTCGCCATGCTGGCACAGCGCCGCATTTTGTCGCTGATCAATCTTTTTGCCTGGCAGGGCGGCATCCTGGCACTCAGCACCTTCGTGGTGGCCTATTCGACTGCACAGCATCACCTCTATTATTCGGCCGGACTGACACTGATCCTCAAGGTGCTGCTGCTGCCCTGGTTGTTGCATCGCCTGATCCGCAAGCTGAATGTCAGGTGGGACGTGGAAACGCTGATCAATATTCCTACCACCATGCTGGTCGGCATCGGGTTGGTGATTTTCTCGTTCAATCTCGCAGCACCCATCTCGCAGTTATCTGAGGGGATTACGCGCGGGCTGATCGGTATTGCGTTAGCCTCGGTGTTGTTGTCGCTGCTGATGATGTTGACGCGGCGCAAGGCAGTTTCGCAGGTAGTCGCCTTCCTGTCGCTGGAAAACAGTCTGTTTTTTGCGGCCACCAGCGCAACCCAGGGTATGCCGCTGGTCGTCGAGTTCGGCATCGCACTGGATGTACTGGTGGCTACCTTTATTTTCGGTATTTTCTTTTTTCAGATCCGCGAAACCTTTGAGAGTCTGGATATCACCAACATGGAGAAACTGAAGGATGATTGACCTGCAGTTATTGGCGTTGCTGGCAACGCCGCTGACAGGCGGTATTGTGCTGGCAGTATTCGGCTCCCGTTCCTGGGCGGCTGAACTCAATTCGCTGATGAGCGGATGCACCTTTGTCGCATCGGTATTGCTGACCATCGCCGTCATCGATTCAGGTCCGCAGGTCGCCTTCAAAGAGCAGTTTTTCATCGACCAGTTCAATGTGTTTCTGGTGGCGCTGACCGCGTTTGTGGCTTTCACCACCTCTCTGTTCTCGCGTCCTTACATGCGCATCGAACAGCATCACGGCAAGCTGTCGACTTCCATGCTGCACCTGTATTACAGCATGTATCAGTTGTTTACCTTCGCCATGCTGGTAGCGCTCACGACCAATAACATGGGCATCATATGGGTGGCGATGGAAGCGGCAACCCTGACGACGGTGCTGCTGGTCAGTCTGTACCGCACGCCGGCCAGTCTGGAGGCCGCGTGGAAATATTTCATCCTGTGCGGCGTAGGCATTGCGCTGGCACTGTTCGGCACTATTCTGTTGTATTTCGCCGCCGAGCGCGTGCTGGGCGACGGTGGTACGGCGTTGCTGTGGACGCATCTGAATGAGGTCAAGGGCTCGCTCGAACCGACGGTGCTGAAACTGGCATTCGTGTTTTTGCTGGTAGGCTACGGCACCAAGATTGGTCTGGTGCCGCTGCACAGCTGGTTGCCGGATGCGCATGCGGAAGGCCCTACGCCGGTATCCGCCGTGCTGTCCGGTCTGTTGCTGAACGTCGCGTTGTGCGCGGTGATGCGCAGCAAGGTGCTGGTGGATGGCTCGCTGGGGAATCACTTTGCGGGGAATTTGATGATGGGCTTCGGCCTGCTGTCAGTTGTGGTGGCGGCATTGTTTCTGTCGCGACAAAAAGATATCAAACGCATGTTCGCCTACTCATCCATTGAGCACATGGGGCTGATCACGTTCGCCTTCGGCATGGGCGGTCAGGTGGCGACTTTTGCCGCACTGCTGCACATGACCATGCATTCGCTGACCAAATCGGCGATCTTTTTCACCGTCGGTCATGCGGTGCAAAAAATGGGCACGCAACAGATGGACCGTATCCGTGGCCTGATGCATGTCAGCCCGACCGTGGGTTGGGGGCTGATGCTGGGCACTTTCGCTATTTTGGGTATGCCGCCATTCGGTGTGTTTGCCAGCGAATTTCTGATCATCACCACCGCCATGCATGACTATCCGTGGACGACGCCTATTCTGGTGGCGGCGCTGGGTATTGCCTTCGCCGCGATCTTCGGTCGTGTGCAGCCCATGGTGTTTGGTGAAACCAGTGCGAAATCCCTGCCGCATCCGCCTGCGCTGATCCCGGTGTTTATCCACCTGCTGCTGGTGCTGATTCTGGGCCTGTATATGCCAGACTATCTGGCTGGATGGTATCGCCAGGCAGCGGCTTTATTGGGTTAAAATCATGAACAGCATCCATCCAAATCTGCATCTGACCCCTCTTGCGACTGCGATTCCGGCATGGCAGGGTGAGGTCAAGGCAGGTGACTTGCAGATGATTTGTCACAAAGTTGCAGAGGGCGGCGGGCGGTTGGTGGCGTTGTGGGCGCGCGACCTGCGCGAGTCAGGATTTATGCTGCATGTTTTGTTGCTCAATGGAAAGGGCTTGCTTTGTCTGAATCTGCCGCTCTCCCGTGATCTGCTGCACTATCCCGACATCAGTCGGATTTTTCCGGCAGCTAATCGCATGCAGCGCGCAGTTTTTGATTTGCTCGGTATTCGTGCGCACCCGGCAGAGGATCAGCGCAGTTGGTTGCGCCACGCCGCTTGGTCTGCTGACAGTTTTCCGTTGCGCAAGGATTTTGATGAAGCGGCAAGCCGCAGCCCTCTCCTCAATCCCCTCCCTCCGAGAGCCCCTCTCTCTAACTCTCTCCCGCAAGCGGGAGAAAGGACAAACGAAAAAGGCAATCTTGAATCCTTGGTAGAGGGCGCAAACGTCTGTTCTCCTGCGGAAAGCGGAACCCAAACCCATGACGACTACCCCTTTGTGCGGGTCGAAGGACAGGGCGTGCATGAAATTGCGGTGGGCCCTGTCCATGCCGGCATCATCGAACCGGGACACTTTCGTTTTTCGGTGGTGGGTGAAAAAGTGCTGCGCCTCGAAGAACGCTTAGGCTACACCCACAAAGGGGTGGAAAAACGCTTTGAAAGTCTGAGCCTGCAACAGGGGGCGAAGCTGGCAGGACGCGTCAGCGGCGACAGCACAGTGGCTTACGCCTGGGCCTATGCGATGGCGGCGGAGAACATCGCGAACGTTGCGCCGCCGGATCGCGCCTTGTGGCTGCGTGCACTGTTTCTGGAGCGAGAGCGCATCGCCAATCATCTGGGTGATTTGGGATATCTGGGCAACGATGTCGCTTTTTCGTTCGGCTTTGCACAGTTCTGGATACTGAAAGAGCAGGTGTTGCGCAATAATGCCACGCTGTTCGGTCATCGTTATCTGATGGATGCGATTATTCCGGGCGGTGTCACGGCGGGCCTCGATGAGGCGGGCAAACAAACCTTGCTTGCCGAATGCGCGATGCTGGAGCGCGAGGTGCGCCTGCTGCGCAGCCTGTATGAAGAGCATGCCGGTGTGCAGGATCGCTTCATCGGCACCGGGCGTGTTACACCGAAACTGGCGGCGAAGCTGGGTCTGTGTGGGTTGGCCGGGCGCGCCAGTTCTCAGTGCTGGGATCTGCGCGCGCAGTTCGCCAGTGCGCCCTATGGCATGCTGGATGTGAAGATGGCGACGCATCAAAACGGCGATGTTGCCGCGCGTGTGAGCGTGCGTTTCGACGAGTTGTTCGAATCAATCCGTTTGCAGCGCGAAATCATGGCCAATCTGATCGGCGGTGAAGATCTGGCGCATCCCATGACAGAGCTTCCCGCCAACGGGTTTGGCATCGGCATGGTAGAAGGCTGGCGCGGCGAAGTGATGGTGGCGATCCATACCGATGGGAAGGGAGGCTTGGATCGCGTGCATCCGCATGATCCCTCATGGCAAAACTGGCCGGTGCTGGAACATGCCATCATGGGCAATATCGTGCCGGATTTTCCGCTCATCAATAAATCGTTCAACCTGAGTTATTCAGGGCACGATCTGTAGAGGCTCACCATGTATCAGATAATCAAGCAGATCATCAAGACAGGTATCAAGACCGAAGCCGCACTGCCGCCGGATGATTCCATGCGCCTGACGCCCGCGCGTTTGCAGCAGCAAATTCTCGATGTGTTTGGTGGTGCGCTGAGCATACGCCTGGTGGATGCCGGATCATGCAACGGTTGCGAGTTGGAGATACACGCGGTCAACAATGCGTATTACAACCTCGAAGGACTGGGCATCAAGTTCGTCGCCAGTCCGCGCCATGCGGATATGCTGCTGGTTACAGGCCCTGTGTCGCGCCACATGGAAGTTGCTCTCAAGCGCACTTATGATGCGACGCCCGATCCGAAGCTGGTGGTCGCCATCGGCGAGTGCGCCTGCACCGGCGGGATGTTTTCCCCGACCAATTCTCTCGGGGGCAAGGGTGAGAGCTACGCGACCTGCGGCAGTGTATCCAACGTGATCCCGGTGGACGTTGTGGTGCAAGGCTGCCCGCCCACGCCTGCCGCGATCATGCAAGGCATACTCACCGCAATCAGTGCACAGAAGAACCTCTGAAAATTCAGAATTTTCAGAGGTTTCCTGTCGTCTATTTGATGCGCATTCCCGGTAGCGATCCGTCGTCCGGGCTTAAGATGAACAATCCAGGTGCATCACCGGAAGCCGCCAGCACCATGCCCTCGCTCATGCCGAACTTCATCTTGCGCGGCGCCAGGTTGGCGACCATCACCGTCATGCGGCCCTTGAGCTTTTCAGGGTCGTAAGCCGACTTGATTCCGGCAAACACCGTGCGTGGCTGTTCTTCGCCGATGTCCAGCGTCAGCTTCAGCAGCTTCTCAGCCCCTTCCACGTGTTCGGCATTGACGATCTTCGCCACGCGCAGGTCGATCTTGCTGAACTCGTCGATCGAAATGGTCTCGGCGATCGGGGCAATATTTTTCCCCTCTGCCGCTTGTGGTAGGGTGGTGTGGGTGGAGGCCGCGTGCTGCTGTGCTTCGGCGTGGCGTGATGGTGATTCAGTCATGGGTTTCATGCTTTCCTGATTGGCGGCGGTCATCGCTTCGATCAGCTTCGGGTCGAGGCGGGTCGCCAGATGTTGGTAAGTGTTGATGCTGTGTCCATCTGGCAAGGCCTGCCAGTCAGTATTCCACGCCAGCGGTGCAATGTTGAGGAAGGCTTCGACCTGTTCTGCCAGCACGGGCAACACGGGTTTTAGATACAGCGTCAGGTCGCGGAACAGAGTCATCGCTGTCGAACAGACTTCATGCAGCTTTGCATCTGCACCTTCTTGTTTTGCCAGTTCCCATGGTTTTTGTTCGGCGATGTACTGATTCGCCACATCGGCCAGGCGCATGATTTCGCGCAGGGCTCGGGCGAAATCGCGCTGCTCATAGCAATGCGCAATCGCGCCGTCCTTGTAGGCTGCCTGAAATTCGGCGGTGGCAGCCAGATCGGTAGCCCCGAGTTTCCCGTCGAACTTTTTAGCGATGAAACCTGCACAGCGACTGGCGATGTTGATGTACTTGCCGATTAAATCAGAATTGACCTTGGCGACAAAGTCGTCGAGGTTGAGGTCCAGATCTTCCATCGTGCCGTTGATCTTGGCGGCGTAGTAATAGCGCAGGTATTCGGTGTTCTTTATGTTATCGACATAACTCTTCGCGGTGATGAAGGTGCCGCGCGATTTGCTCCTCTTCTCACCGTTGACGGTCAACAATCCGTGTGCAAACAGTTTGGTAGGGGTGCGGAAGTCGGCGTGTTGCAGCATAGCCGGCCAGAACAGCGCGTGAAAATACAGGATGTCCTTGCCGATGAAGTGGTACAACTCGGCGGTGGAATCCGGCTTCCAGTACTCGTCAAAATCTAGGCCTTTGATT
>JAUSNM010000056.1 GCA_030645535.1 Gallionella sp.
CCCGCGCCGCTGGTGGTCAGTACCGCGGTGGTGTCGCCGCTGTAGGTCTTGTCGGCGGCAGTGATGCCGGTCACAGCAGTGATGTCCCTGACGGTGATGGTGGCTGACAGGCTCGCGGGCTGGAAGAGCGAATATTTTGAAGCATTCAAGCCGTTTATGCTGTATCCGCTAAGCGTGAGGACCTCAGTATGTACGTCCTTGTTGCTAAAGTTGGTGACGCTGCCGATGCCAGCGAGATTTACGGTGTCGCCACCAGCAGGGGTGATCGTGGCGGTTCCAGTCAGTCCAGCCGTAAGGTTGCCGTTATAGGTCTTGTCCGCACTCAAGCCCGTCACGTACAGGAGCATGTAAGTGTTCAGGGCACCGATTCCGCCGGTGATAAAAGCACTGTAGGCTGTCTTGTCGGCATCGTAGTTCGCGTACGAGGTCGGGTTGTAGTAGATATTGGTGGTCGGCGCATTGGCAGAACCCCCGCCTCCAAAAATAACCTTGCCGGCACCGGTACCGTCATTGCCGGCACGCAGTTCGATCACGGAAGCAGCACCGGGGGCAACGAGTTCGGCATTGACGTTCACGTTATGTCCAGCGCTCAGCGTGATCGCGGAACCGGCGCCGTGGGCGTTGAGCGCGTCATTGACGGTCACGTCATGCCCGGCGGTCAGCTTGATTGCGGCACCCGCAGTGTCGGCGTTGAACGCGGCACTGACGAGCACGTCATTTCCAGCCTTTAGCTCGAGTGTGTTAGCGGTGCTCCAAGTGATTACGGTTGACACGGTGATGTTGCCGGTACCTGCGGCAGCGCCCGCAGAGGCATCCACTAAAACATGACCAAGCACAAGCGCATCCGTGAGGGTCGTTACATTGAGATTTGAAGTATCGGTTGTACCACTGAAAGGGGATGCAGTGCCCGACATACCGGCATTCACACCAGCGCTAATTGTTATGTCCGACGGATCGAGCAGCAGCGTGCCTGCTTTACCCGCCGGCGCTAGCGTGTTCACTACCCCCAGAAAATCGAGGTAGTGCTTCCCGGATACCTCGACAAAGCCGCCGTCGCCGGAGTTCGCACCGCCGCGCGCGCTGATGTTGCCGTAATAGCGGGTAGTATTGTCCGCCCAGACCGCCACATTGCCGCCATTTCCGCTTTGGATCGCGTCGGCGTTAATAGTTGCATCGGGCCCGACATAGGTCGCGGTGGCGTTCTGCACATTAGAATTGGCACCATGGAAATCGCCGCCGACCAAGACCGTACCGCCGCCCGTCGTACCGGACGCATCGACGCTGGCACCAATCAGGCCAACATGGTTACCTAATAACTGGACGTCGCCGCCTGTGCCTGCGGTGCCTTTGGCGTCAATCGTGCCGGACACAAGCGTGGTGCCGGCGTCTGACTGAACCGTGATCGTGCCGGCTTGCTCGCCGTTGGCGCTGAGCCGGCTAGCGGCGTCGAGAGTCACGTCCTGCTTCGCACGCAGCACGATTTTACCGCTTGCGTCCCGCCCAACCTGGTCGGCATTGATGACGCCCGAGTTTCGCAGCAACGCGCCGTATATGCCGACTTGCCCGCTTTGCGCCAGGATCTCGCCCAAGTTGACGGCGGTGTTATCGCTCGCAGTGAGTTCGACCCGCACCCCCGGCGTACTGGTGTCGAAGATTTTCACCGACTGACCGGCGGCCAGGATCACATCGCCCTGCGGGCTGTTGATGATGCCGCTGTTGGTGACGTTAGCTCCGACCAGATAGACGCTGCCACCAGACGGCGTGGTGATACTGCCCTGGTTTTCCACCTTGCCTGCAAGCGGATTGGACGTAAAATTGAGTCTGCCAGCGAGAAAGTCCTGATTACTCAGATTGAGCGTTGAGGCTACCAGCCCTGCAACGTTAATGCGCGCACCTTGTCCCACCAGAATGCCGCTCGGGTTGATCAGGAAGACCCGACCGTTCGAAATAAGCGTTCCAAGAATGACAGAAGGATCGGGACCGATAACTCGATTGAGAATGCTCGATGCGGCGTTTTGCTGAATGAAGCGTGTGGCCTCACTCGCGCCGATCGAGAATCCCTGCCAATTGATAATTGCCCCCGGGCTGTTGGTGACGCTGAGCGTATTACCCTGAGTGGAAAAGCTGGCCTGTCCCACAACCACGGTTGGATTCGTACCATTCGCCTGTGCTTGATCTGTGGCAAAGACACACGCAAGCGCTACAGTAATGGCACTCAGTCGCCACCAGGTCGAAAAATGCCTGTCACTCGCAGTCATTTCAATGTCACCCGCTCTATATTATCCGCGCCTGACTCTCAAACTGTCGGGTGCAGAAGGAGAACGAAAAATCTGTCGGCAGGATTAAAAAGCTCAGGAACGTCATAACAGTAGTCAGTTCAATAGGCATTATTTTCTCCTTTTAAACCTGGTTTTAAATATTTTTTTGGGGGGACAGCCCACGTCTTACAATGCCTGCAGTTCATATAAAGCGTAACCCCTGCAAGCCGAAATCCTGTTTATCTCAGATGAATGTCGCCAAACAATCCCAGTAATCCGATGACGATCAGATAGACCGCGACAATATAGTTCAGCAACCGGGGCACGATCAGAATAAGTACGCCGGCGAGCAGTGATACCAGGGGTCCCAGACTTAAGGTGATGTTCATGACGATATCCTTTGTGCGAAGAAAGTTGAATTCTTCCGACAATATCCTCTTTGCTGCGCAGTGCTCTGTGCTGCAGCGCACAGAGCAGCAGCGGGGGCGGATAAGACAGCTCCGTCACGATAAAAAACTGGCTGATGCTTGCTTTGTGCACTACCGCACAGATAAGGAATCGGGGAAAGAAGATGATCAATTCCCCGGTGCAGCGCATCAAGAGTCGGACGGTTCGCGCAGGGTTGCCGTACCAGAGCCTGACTGCCTGAAACTGCTGACCGCAATTCTAAACCGAACACACGTACAGGAAAAATAATGAATCAACAACATATTGCAGCAATCATCGCAATAACCAGCCTCGCATTCAGCACCGGCGCAATGGCACAAAACATGTCGAAGAGCGAATACAAAGCGGCTGATAAAGCCATTGAGGCCGAGTACAAGTCCGCCAGGACAAGCTGTGACTCATTCGCTGACAATGCCCGTGATATCTGCATGACAGTCGCAAAAGGCCGCGAAAAGGTCGCGAAAGCCCAACTCAAAGCGCGCTACAAACCTTCTAAAGAAGCGGACTACGATGTCAATGTTGCCCAGGCAAAAGCAGATTACAACGTTGCGAATGAAAAGTGTGATGACAAAGCCGGCAATGTCAAAGATGTCTGCAAAAAAGAAGCAGAAGCCGCTCTGGTGCGTGCCAAATCGGATGCCAAATCTCAGCTAAAAACCACAGAAGCCATTGCAGCTGACAACGAGAAGACGATAGATGCACACATGAAGGCGAAGGAAATAAGCGAGGAAGCGCGCCATGACGCAGCAGTTGAAAAACGCGACGCAGATTATGCAGTGGCAAAAGAAAAATGCGATGCCATGGCAGGCGGCGCAAAAGATCTTTGTGTAAACAAAGCGAAGGTGCAGTACAGCAAATAAGCCACCGGGCAGCCCCCTCTGGCACCGAATGATTAACATAACACGGAGGTATTCAAAATGAACACGATACAAAAAATCTCAGTAAGTGCGGCAGCAGTAACCGTGCTGTTTGTCCTGAGTGGCTGTTCCGGAATGTCGCAGCGGGATAAAAATACCGCAATCGGCGCCGGCGTCGGTGCGGTGGGCGGCTCTGTCCTGACGGGTGGCAGCACTGCCGGCACGGTGGGTGGTGCTGCGGTCGGCGGCATCATTGGCCACGAGATCAAAAAATAACGTCTCAGGCAGCAGTGACACTTGGGTCGATGGTGTCACTGCATGCCAAAACCTTAAAAAGGGGTCAACATCATGCTTTATACCATTGCCGTCGTCATGCTCGTCTTGTGGCTACTGGGGCTGATTACGGCCTATACCATGGGCGGATTCATTCACATTCTGCTGGTAATCGCGATCGTGGTTGTCTTGCTCAGAATCATCAACGGATGATTAATTTACATTTTGTCAGCCTGACGAAGTACGCCTAGTCAGAAATAAATTCTGGCGGCCCGATATACGCCCGTGTTCAAACACCGGCATGGTTTAACGTCGGGGTCGGCAGCCATGAACCTCAGGAGGTTTTATGAAAACAAGCAACTTAGTTCTCGCAACTATCTTGGCCACTGCTGCCCTGATGAGTGGTTGCGCTAATACTGATACGCGCCCCGTATCTTCCCAGTATTCCAGTTCCGTGGCTTATGGCGTGATCGACTCGATCGAAACCACGAGCGGTGGCAGCGGTGATATCGGCGCAGGGGCCATCATCGGCGGAGTTGTAGGTGGCGTTCTCGGACACCAGGTCGGTGGTGGCAGCGGCCAGGATGTCGCAACTGTGGCCGGTGTAGTCGGTGGTGCCGTGGTCGGTCATCAGGTAGAAAAGCAAAACAGGCAGCAAGATGCCTATCGTATACGGGTTCGGCTGGAGCGTGGCGGATATGAAACCGTGACGCAAAGCATTTCCGACTTGCGCGTCGGCGACCGGGTACGCATTGAAAACAACCATGTATCACGTTACTGAACAACAACACCGTCGGCAGCCTGGAACCGGACTCGGGTTTCAAACTATTAAAAAGGAAAATATCATGAAAACTTCTATGCTTCTTAATGCGTTTGCCCTGGCTGCTTTAACCATGGCCGGCATTGCTGCCGCAGATGAAACCACCAAGGAAGGTTATCTGATCGATAGCCGTGGCAATGTTGTCAGGAGCGGTTCCGGTCTGTGCGTGCACACCGGATCCTGGACCCCGGCTAAAGCGATTGAAGAATGCGATCCTGACCTGGTAAAAAAGGCAGTGCCGGTTGCCACTGAGGCCACTCCAGCGGCTGCACCTGTCGCCTCGAAAAAAGCGTCTTTCGTGCCCTACACGTTGCAAACTGAAACGCTGTTTGGCTTTAACAAATCAGATATGAGTAAAGCTGGCAAGCAAAAAATGCATGATGAAATCGTTGGCAAGATGAAGGAAGATCCGCAAGACGAAGTGGTACTGATAACCGGCTACGCCGACCGCATCGGCAGCGAGGAGTACAACATGCAACTCTCGCAACGTCGTGCAGATGCGGTGAAGGCATATCTGGTCGAACAAGGAATAGACGGCAATCGCATTGAAACTGCCGCCCGTGGCGAAGCTGATCCGGTCGCGTCCTGCGATAACATAAAGGGAAAAGCCAACCGCAACAACAAGGCGTTGATTGCATGCCTGCAACCCAATCGTCGCATCGTGCTGGATCTCAAGGGGCAGCAACCTGCTCAGAAGTAATCCGGAATCCATGTAAACGACACGGGCCAACCAAAGATTGGTTGGCCTTTTGCATTACCTGTAACTTATTTTAAAAATTTTAAATTAATAATATATCGTTAATAATCAGCATGATTTCTATTATAAAAAGCTGGGGGACGCCAGAAATCCGGGCACTGCACTGACCGCCACGGGTATCGGGCAAGGAGAATATCATCGACATCAAGGAATTCGCATTTTCGGCACGCACACGTAATGGGCTGTATGGCGACCAGGATACTGAGTTGCTGCGCTCTGAACTGTTCAGCATTGAACAGCTAAAGCGTCATGCGGCAACGCTGGCGGGTCAGCATAACATCGACCCGCTGCCCGGTCCGGACAGGTTGCTGCCGCGACTGGCAGACAACGCACGCGTACTGCTGGCAGCGTATGACGTCGTGACGACCGCCGCCACTCCCGGACAACGGATCGTGCCGGCAGAGGCCTGGTTGCTCGACAATTTCTATCTCATTGAGCAACAAATCAGCATGGCGCGCCGGCATCTGCCGCGCGGCTACAGTCGGCAATTGCCGCGATTAGCCGATGGTTTGTCTGCCGGTTTCCCCCGTATCTATGACCTGGCGCTGGAGCTGATCTCTCACATGGACGGCCGCGTCGACAGCGACAACGCCACCCACTTCATCGCCGCCTACCAGACCGTTGAACCGTTAAAGCTGGGCGAATTGTGGGCATTCCCGATCATGCTGCAGTTGGCGCTGCTGGAAAACCTGCGCCGCGTCGCCTTGCGTATTGCACACAGGCGTGAGGAGTTCGACGCCGCCATCACCTGGGCGGATCGCATGCTCGCGACCTCCGAAAGTGAACCGAAACAGCTTATCCATTTGCTGGCGGAATTTGCCAATGCCGATGTACCTCTGACCGCACCGTTTGTCGAGGAATTTTACGCCAGACTCGAGGCTGCAGGTCCCGCAATAGCGTTCGTGCAAACCTGGGTCGAACAGAAACTGCTCGAACAAGGGGTGACTGCAACGCAGTTGTCGGAAGCGGCAGGACGCACGGCGGCCACCAACCAGATTTCCATTTCAAACAGTATCGGCAGCCTGCGTTTCGTAGGCGCCATGGACTGGCGAAATTATGTCGAGTCGCTCAGCGCCGTCGAACATATCTTGAGTGAAGACCCGGCGGGAATGCACGCCAGCGGGGATTTCGCCACCCGCGACCGCTATCGGCATGCCATCGAGGAAGTCGCGAAGGGAAGTTTGCAAAGTGAATCGGAAGTGGCACGTGCAGCCATCGTGTTGGCGCAAATAGCAGCAAAGCAATCCGGCATCGATGAGCGCACCGCGCATATCGGATACTACCTGATCGATCACGGACGACACCTGCTGGAGCGTGCCGTGGATTGCCAGTTACCCTTGCAGGTTAAAATCAGCCGGGTATGTCGGCATTACCGTCTGAGTCTGTACATCAGCCCCATCCTGTTGCTCACGGCACTGTCTACCTCGGTGGTACTGGCCTCTTGCTGCGGGTTTGCCCCGACTGGCTGGGGGTACTGGTTGTTAGCGATTCCCCTGATTATCGGCACCTCTGCGCTGGCCGTCTCGCTGGTGAATTTGCTGGCCACACACATTTTTTCGCCTCGTATCTTGCCAAGGCTGGATTTTTCGCAGGGCATTCCAGCGATTCACCGCACCATGGTGGTTGTACCCACCTTGCTAGGCCAGTTCCAGGAAATAGATGATCTGCTCGAAGCCCTGGAAATCCGTTATCTCGGCAACCGCGATCCCAATCTGTTCTTCGCCTTGCTGACCGACTTTCGTGACGCGCCCTTGCAATCAACGCCTGACGACGACGAATTGATTGCCTACGCGCGCGCCGCCATCCTGTCGCTCAACGAGACTTACCGCGATGACCGTCCGTGCATCTTCTATCTGTTTCACCGGCCCCGCCTGTGGAATCCGGTTGAACAGCTGTGGATGGGCTATGAGCGCAAGCGCGGCAAACTGGAGCAATTTAATGCGCTGCTCAGGGGCGAAGCACAAACGGCCTTTTCTGATGTAGTCGGGGATACCTCTGTCTTAGGCTCGATCAGGTACGTCATCACCCTGGATACCGACACGCAACTGCCCCGCGATGCGGCCAGCACACTCATCGGCAACATCGCCCATCCTCTCAATCGCCCGGTATTTGACGCCAGCAAGGGACGCATCGTCGAAGGCTACGCGATCCTGCAGCCACGTGCGTCGATCAGCCTGACCAGCGCGGGCCAGACCTGGTTTACCAAACTATTCGCGGGTGAATCCGGCATCGATCCTTACACGCGCGAAGTATCGGATGTCTATCAGGATGTGTTCGGCGAGGGATCCTTTATCGGCAAGGGTATCTACGATGTGGATGCATTTCGCAAGGCAGTTGATGGACGCTTTCCGGAGAATCTCATTCTCAGTCACGACTTGCTGGAAAGCGGCTATGCGCGTTCAGCGCTGGTGACCGATGTCGACCTGATTGAAGATCACCCGGCCAGCTACGTCATCGAGGCCAGCCGCAGACACAGGTGGATACGCGGTGACTGGCAGCTTGCCAGCTGGCTGCTGTGGCGCGTGCCGGGGCCGGAATTCGAAGGTCCGCCCGGATCGACCGGATCGAAAACCAGGCGGCAAGCAAATCCGCTCACGGCGTTGCTGATGTGGAAAATTTTCGACAACTTGAGGCGCAGTCTGGTGCCGCCGGCGTTGCTTGCGTTACTGGCAGTGGGCTGGCTGTCAGGAACAGGACCTGTCTGGTTTTGGCCACTGCTGGTCATTGGAGTGATGTTATTGCCCAGCTTGCTGGGCACCGTGATCGAGTTCATCCGCAAGCCCGCTGAGCGTGACTGGCTCGTACACCTGAAACTGACGGGCGACTCTGTCATCCGCCCTGTCTTGCTGGCTTTGCTGACACTAACCCTTTTGCCCTATGACACGCTGATTTGCCTGGATGCATTCGTGCGCTCGGGTGTTCGTATGCTGTTCACCCGGCGCGGGCTCTTGCTCTGGCAGTTGCCCTCTTATGCCAACCGCAACGCGCGCCGCTCCCTGACCGATTTTTTTATAGAAATGTGGGTAGCGCCTGTGTTCACGGTATTGCTGGGCCTGGCGTTGGCCATCACCCGCCCCGATGAGATGCTGTTCTGTGCGCCTGTCTTGTTGCTCTGGCTGCTCTCACCCGTCGTCGGCTGGTGGATCAGCCGTCCGCTGTTGCCCCCGCGGCTTGACTTGACCGTCGATCAGCAGGCGTTCCTGCGCACAACTGCCAGGCGGACATGGCGCTTCTTCGCAGATTTCGTCAACGCAGAGGAAAACTGGCTGCCGCCCGACAACTTTCAGGCGTATCCGGCACCCTCCATCGCCTCACGCACCTCGCCGACCAACATCGGCATGGCACTGCTGGCGAATCTGGCTGCCTGCGATTTCGGCTACATTCCCGCCGGTGAATTGCTAAAGCGCACCGGAAACACCCTGTCCACGATGGAAAAACTGGAACGCTACCGTGGCCATTTTTACAACTGGTATGACACGCGCACTTTGCAGCCGCTACACCCGCAATATGTCTCATCGGTGGACAGTGGCAACCTGGCCGGCAGTTTGCTCACTTTGCAAGCGGGGCTGACCGAACTGAAAGATCAGCCGGTGCTCTCCGTCAACGCATTTTTCGGACTGCAAGACACCTTGCAGGTTTTTGTCGAACACCTGCCAGAGTCACCGGCCCCGGATCTTGAGCAAAAGCTCAAGTATCTGCAAACCATGCTCAACTCATTCACGCCAAACAGTCAAACACTGACGACTTCCTTCGAACGGCTCAACGAGATTCAACGCCTGGGTGAAGATCTGCTGGCAAGTCTGGCGATGGATATCGATGGCGAGCTGTATTACTGGGCTCAGGCATTCGCTCAGCAGTCCGGCGCCATTCTTGATGACCTTGATTACCTGATGGCTGACGCCACGCCTGCGGACACGATTCCGACACTGGCGGATTTGGTTAAAGTGCTTGCAGTTTCTGCTGACAGTTTGCCGGCTGTCGCAGGATCACGTTATCAGGGGGCGGTGGAACGCATTGCCATCATCGATGATTTGATCGCACGTTGCCGCGAACTGGCGGTGATGGATTTTGAATTTCTCTATGATACGCAGCGCAGCTTGTTGACCATAGGTTACGACGTGGGGGAGAGGCGCCGCGATCCATCCTGCTACGACCTGCTGGCATCAGAAGCGCGCCTGGCCAGTTTTATGCTGATCGCGCAAGGACAAATACAACAAAAACACTGGTTCTCGCTCGGACGCCTGCTGACCAGTCAGGGTAGCGATGTGAGCCTGATTTCCTGGAGCGGTTCGATGTTCGAGTACCTGATGCCACAGCTGATCATGCCCAGTTTTGGCAACACCTTATTGGAGCAAACCTGCAAGTCATCCGTGATGCGCCAGATTGAATACGGCCGGCAGCGCGGTGTACCGTGGGGCATTTCAGAGTCCTGCTATAACGCCACCGACATGAACCAGGTTTATCAATATCGGGCGTTCGGCGTGCCGGGCCTGGGCTTCAAGCGTGGACTGGGAGACGATCTGGTCATCGCACCCTACGCCAGTGCACTGGCGTTGACCGTAATGCCACCCGATGCATGCCGCAATTTGCAGACGCTGGCTGACGCGGGGTTTTTGGGTGAGTACGGGTTCTTTGAAGCGATTGATTACACGCCATCGCGTGTGCCACGTGGCAAGACGCATGCCATCGTAAAATCATTCATGGCGCATCATCAGGGCATGAGCCTGCTGGGCTTTGCGTATATTTTGCTGAACCGTCCTATGCAGCGCCGCTTCATGTCGGCGCCACAGGTACGTGCTGCAGAATTATTGTTGCAGGAACGAGTGCCGAAGACAGGCGCGACCTTGCACCCGCACGCAGCGGAAGTGAGCGCCTCCGCTCGCCCCGCCGTTGCGGAAGAAGGGGCTATCATGCGCGTGTTTACCAACCCGAACATGCAGATACCCGAAGTTCACCTGCTGTCCAACGGCAGGAGCCACGTCATGGTGACCCATGCCGGCGGGGGTTACACCCGCTGGCGCGACCTGGCCGCCACCCGCTGGCGCGAGGACGCAACAAGCGATTGCTGGGGAACCTTCATTTACCTGCGCGACCAGGACACGGGGCGTTATTGGTCAACTACGTATCAACCGACACTGCTCCGTGCCGATCACTACGAGGCGATTTTCGTGCAGGGGCGCGCCGAATACCGCCTGCGCGATCAGGCGATCGAAGCGCACACCGAGATCAGCGTATCCCCTGAAGACGATGTCGTGGTCCACCGCGTCACGCTCACCAATCTGTCGTCACGCACCCGTCATATCGAGGTGACGAGTTACGCTGAGGTCGTATTGGCGCCATTAAATGCGGATCTTGCTCATCGCGCTTTCAGCAACCTGTTCGTACAAACCGAAATCCTGCACGGCCGGCATGCGATCCTCTGCACCAGACGCCCGCGCACACCCGGTGAGCAGGTGCCTTGGGGGTTTCACCTGTTGTCAGCACCCGGCGCCAGCGCTGGCGAGCCGTCTTACGAGACCGACCGCGCCAAATTCATCGGGCGGGGTCGTACGGCAGCCAACCCGGTAATGCTGGATAGCAGCCCGTCCACCTTATCGAACACGGATGGTTCAGTGCTCGATCCTATCGTTGCGATTCGCAGCACCATCCGCTTGTCGGCCGACGAATCGGCGACCGTGCAGATCATCTCCGGTATCGCTGACACGCGCGAGGCCGCACTGGCTTTACTTGAGAAATATTGTGACCGGCACTTCGTTGATCGTGCCTTTGAAATGGCCTGGTTTCAAAGTCAGGAGGTGCTGCGCCACCTCAATGCAACTGAAGCCGATGCGCAGCTCTTTGGCCGACTGGCAAGTTCAGTCATTTATGGCAATGCCATGCGCCGCGCGCCGCCCGCCGTGATTGCCCGCAATCAGCTCGGCCAGTCAGGTCTTTGGCGCTTTGCCGTCTCGGGTGATCTGCCGATCATCCTGCTGCGCATAGGCGATGTGAATCGCATCCATCTGGTCAAACAGGTGCTGCAAGCCCATGCCTATTGGCGGATGAAAGGCCTGATTGCCGATCTGGTGATTTTGAATGAGGATTTCTCGGGCTACCGGGCAGTTCTGCATGACCTGATCATGGGGTTGATCAACAATGGCCCGGGGGCAAAGTTTATCGACAAAACAGGCGGGATCTTTGTGCTGCGCACGGACGAGCTCTCCGAGGATGACCGTGTTTTATTGCAGACGGTCGCCCGCATCGTGTTCACCGACACCGCCGACACGCTGATTGAGCAAGTTGATCGCCGTGTATCACGAGAGCGTGTGTCTGACCGTTTCGAACCCATGCTGCAACCGGCTCCTGAACCCACTCATCCGCTGCGCATACCTGAACGCATTTTCTGCAACGGTCTGGGGGGATTCACGCCTGACGGACGCGAATACATCATCACCCTGGAACCGGGTCAGAGCACCCCGGCCCCCTGGGTCAATGTCATCGCCAGCCCGCACATCGGCACAGTTGTTAGCGAATCCGGCAGCGCCTATACCTGGGTGGAAAATGCGCATGAGTTCCGGCTGACCACCTGGCACAACGACCCGATCAGCGACAGCAGCGGCGAGGCTGCTTATATACGCGACGAAGAAACGGGATTATTCTGGTCGCCAACCCCCCTACCCGCCAGCAGCCAGTTCGGATATACCTGCAGGCACGGGTTTGGCTACAGTGTGTTCGAGCATGTTGAGGCTGGCATCTACTCAGCGCTCACAACTTACGTTGCCATGGACGCACCGGTAAAATTCGTGGTGGTCAAACTGCACAATCAGTCGAAGCGCCCGCGTCGCTTGTCGCTGACAGGATACTGGGAACTGGTGTTAGGTGAATGGCGACATTCCAATCTGATGCATATCGTGACCGAAACAGATCCGCACAGCGGTGCGCTGTTTGCCCGCAATGCATACGGTCGCGAATGCGCCCATCGTGTGGTCTTCCTGCAAGTGAGCGAAACAGAGCGCACCGTGACTGGAAGCCGTACTGAATTCATCGGCCGCAATTACCGGCTCGCCAGCCCTGCAGCGATGCGCCGCAAGCGTTTATCGGGCAAGACAGGGGCTGCCATGGATCCGTGCGCCGCAATGCAGACCCAGGTCGTACTGGCCGCGGGGCAAGAGCGCGAGATCGTCTTCATATTCGGTGCGGCTCATAACGATGATGAAGCGCGCCATTTCATCCAACGCTTCGGCGGTCCTGCCAGAGCCCAGCAGGCATTGGATACGGTGCATGAATACTGGGATCACACCCTGGGTGCAGTGCAGGTAAAAACGCCGGATCCGGCGCTGGACGTGCTGGCCAACGGCTGGCTCATCTACCAGACACTATCGTGCAGGCTCTGGGGTCGGAGCGGGTATTATCAGTCCGGTGGCGCCTACGGTTTTCGCGATCAATTGCAGGACACCATGGCGCTGATTCATACCCGGCCGGTTCTTGCCCGCGAACAACTGATCATGTGTGCCGAACACCAGTTCCTCCAGGGTGACGTGCAACACTGGTGGCATCCACCCAACGGACAAGGCGTACGCACCCATTTCTCCGATGACTATCTGTGGCTGCCGTATGCTGCCTGTCGATATGTCATGACCACGGGTGACACCGGCGTGCTCGACGAGTCAGTACATTTTCTGGAAGGACGCGGATTGAATCCTGAGGAGGAGGCGTACTACGACCAGCCGCAACGCTCAGTCGAAGCGGCAAGCTTGTATGAACATTGCGTGCGTGCGATCCGGCATGGTTTACGCTTTGGCAAACATCAATTACCGCTGATGGGCTGCGGCGACTGGAACGACGGCATGAATCTGGTAGGTCGTGATGGTCGTGGCGAGAGTGTTTGGCTGGCGTGGTTCCTGTTTGAAAATCTTCAGCTGTTTTCCAGTCTGGCCAACCGTCGAGGAGATGCGGAATTTGCCCAATTTTGCACCGAGCAGGCGAGTACCTTACGCGGCAACATTGAAGACAATGCCTGGGACGGCGAGTGGTATCGGCGCGCCTACTTCGACGATGGCACCCCCTTGGGTTCCTCCGTTAATGACGAATGCCAAATTGATTCGATCAGCCAGAGCTGGTCGGTCATCTCGAATGGCGGTGATCCGCTGCGCGCCCGTCAGGCAATGGCGGCAGTGGACAGACGCCTGGTGAGACGCGATGCACAACTGATCCAGTTGCTCGCCCCGCCCTTTGACAAATCAGCGCTGGAACCCGGTTACATCAAAGGCTACGTGCCCGGCGTACGCGAGAACGGCGGTCAATATACCCATGCTGCGATCTGGGCCACGATGGCGTATGCGATGATGGGCGACAAAGAGCATGCATGGGAATTATTTGCCATGCTCAACCCCATCAATCACAGCCGTACCGCTTCCGAGATGGAACGCTACAAGGTCGAGCCGTATGTCATGTGCGCGGATATTTACGGCGCCAGCCCCCACACAGGCCGGGGTGGCTGGACCTGGTACACGGGTGCTGCGGGCTGGATGTACCGGCTGACCGTGGAAACCTTGCTGGGCCTGCAACTGGAGGCAGACTGTCTGCGCATCAAGCCTTGCATTCCGGCTGATTGGAATACCTACACCATCCGCTACCGCTATCGTGAAACCTACTACCACATCACCGTTATACGCGTCGGAGCACCATCGGAGTCGGGCGTGACGCTGGATGGCGTTGTGGTGAATGAAGCCGGCGTGGCAAAAACTGCTCAAACACCAGGCAGAATCCCTCTTGTGGACGACAAACAGGAGCACCACGTCGAGGTGAGGTTTGACTAATAACTAAAAATTGAAAATTGAAAATTGAAAATTGAAAATTGAAAATTGAAAATTATCACTTATCACTTGTCACTTACCAAAGGAGAGTTAACATGAAACGTTTTCTGATCGCAGCGGCGGTAGCCGCAACTTTTAGCACCACCCCCGCACTCGCCGCCGATGTAGGCGTATCTATCAGCGTCGGCCAACCGGGATTCTATGGCCGACTCGACATCGGCGATTATCCGCCGCCACGATTGATCTATCGTCAGCCGATGATCATCGAGCGGGTACAGATGGATCGTCCGCCGGTCTATCTGCGCGTGCCGCCGGGTCACGCAAAGAACTGGAAAAAACACTGCCGTAAATACAATGCCTGCGGCGAACGCGTCTACTTTGTGCAAGACAGCTGGTACCAGCGCGAATATGTGCCGCGTTATCAGGAACAGCACCGTGACCGCCGTGATGAACGAGGTTATGACCGCCAGGATGAGCGGGGCAACAAGGATCGTGGCGATGACCGCCATGACAACGGTCGCGGTCATGGCCGCGATAAATAAGCCTCCGGCTTAAAACCAGTCAGGCTGCACTAAGACGTGCAACCTGACTACCAACGCCCTGCCTGTTTCATATTCTGCCCGCCTCGTAAAACCTGCTGTCCTGAGCTGCCGCGCATGCCGGCCACCCACTTCAAAAATTGAAACCGGCTATGTACGACAGCGCACAGACCACCCAACTCCGGCACTTCAATATCTGCACCTCAGAAGCATGGACGGCACCAACGAAAAGTTGGGGATTTGTCTGCCGTCAGGGTGGTGGAGATCGTTGTAATCGATGCAAAACGCATTGCAATGATTGTGTTCGACGTTTATCTAAATGAATGGGGAAAATAATGAAAAAAACCAACTGTTTAAAATCATTTCAACTGCGTACGATCGGCGTAGCCGTTGCGACTGCCATGTTTATGACCGCCTGCGCAAGCCCTCCTCCAGCCATTCCGGCTCCCACAGAGCAGATGGCCGTATCCCGTGCGACCGTCAACGCCGCGAGCAGCGCCGGCGCCAGTGAATTTGCACCGGTACAACTCAAATCCGCTATGGACAAGATGGATACTGCCGAGCGCGCAATGGGTGCAAAGAATTACGATCTTGCCAGAAAAATGGCAGAACAGGCGCAGGTCGATGCCCAGCTAGCTGCAACAGCCGCACGAGCAGGAAAGGCACAGAAAGCGGCGGATGCATTGCAGGAGAGCGATCGTGTGCTGCGCAAAGAACTCGAGCGTAGTACCAATAAATAAGTCTTTCGGGAGCTCAGAATGCAACCTGTCAAACACATTCCCATGAGTCCCGAAGCGAGGCTGAATGCTGCCGAGCGTGCAACAGGTCAAAAAAATTATGTGCATGCACGACTGCAGGCAGAACGAACACAAATGAATGCACAAGCTGGAACGCCATCAGCCAAGGTGCTTCTCGCTGTGGATGCGCTGCACACAGACGATGCTGCATCAAAAACTTTATTTACGACCAAATAATTCACAATGGAGTTCATCATGCAAACAAATAAGTTCTTCCCCATGGCTCTGATCGCTGTCGCAGTTTTGTCCGGCTGCGGTGCCACGACTCCGCCGAAAAATACTTTGCTAACCGAAGCGCACAGCAATTACAACGACGCCCGAAGCAATCCTCAGGTAGCCAATCTGGCAGCGCTTGAACTGAAGGAAGCCGGTGACACACTGGACAAAGCAGACGCTGCCATGAGCAAAGGTCAGGGCAGTGCCGCAGTCGATCATCTGGCCTACCTCGCCAACCAGAAAGTGGGCATCGCAAACGAAACGGCCAAGTTAAAATTGGCTGAATCAGATGTCAGCAAAGCCGGAGCAAAGCGCAACGAGGTTCGCCTTGAAGCCAGAACAGCTGAAGCCAACGAGGCCAAACAGCAGGTAGCGATGATCACGGAAGTGGCCGACCAGCAATCGGCTGACCTGGCGGCAGCTGACGCCAATGCGCAACGTGACCGCGCCACCATAGCCCAGCAGGAACAGCAACTTAAAGAGCTCAACGCCCGAAAAACGGATCGCGGTATGGTGATCACACTGGGCGACGTACTGTTCCGCACCGGCAAGGCTCAACTGGAATCAGGCGGTATGCACAACGTGCAGAAACTGGCCGACTTCCTCAAGCAATCCCCGAAAACCAAGGTAATGATTGAAGGCCACACCGACAGCGTCGGCAGTGAAAGCAGCAATCTGGTGCTGTCTGACCGTCGCGCCAGTGCCGTGAAGATGGCGTTGACCGACAAGGGCATCAGCAGCGACCGTATCAGCACCCATGGCTACGGCGAAGCGTATCCGATTGCCGGCAACGACACTGCCGCTGAACGTCAATTGAATCGCCGTGTGGAAGTCATCCTGTCTGACGACAAAGGCAACATTGCCCCGCGTTAGAGGCCATTAAATGGCGTCAGTTGACGCCGCAAGGAGAATAGAAATGTCTATAGGAACCATTCTACTGATCATTCTGGTGTTAATGCTGGTCGGCGCAATTCCAAGCTGGCCGCACAGCAGATCCTGGGGTTATGGTCCGAGCGGTGGTATCGGGCTGGTATTGCTTATCCTGATCATTCTGTTGCTGATGGGACGATTGTGATGAGTTTGTTTCACTGAAACACCCGTAGTGCGCACGTGATGTCGGGTAACTTTGAAGTTTTATTTAATTAAGGAGATTTACCATGAAACAACTTAAATTTTTAGCCGCAATTTTTATGGCTTTTGCCCTGCTCAGTGCAGCGGGTTGTGCATCTACGCCCAAGCAGGAAGGCACCGGCGAATATGTTGACGATACTGTCATCACCACCAAGGTAAAAGCTGCCATCCTCAATGAGCCTACGTTGAAGTCTGCCGAAATCAATGTTGAAACCTTCAAGGGTTCAGTCCAGTTGAGCGGTTTCGTCAGTTCACAAGCTGACATGAACAAGGCTGTCGAAGTCGCACGTAGCGTCAAGGGTGTCCATTCTGTCAAGAATGACATGCGTCAGAAGTAACACGGTTGCGGGCGCGTCGTTTGACGTTGCCCGCACAACCAGGTCACTTTAATTACTGTCACTTGATGAAAAATATAATGGGAGTTAAATCATGAGCAAAAATATAATGGATACGTTGGCTGCTGAATTATCAGCCCCCAAGGAAAGACTGGTAGAGGAATTGCGCGCGATGGTAGAGGATGCCGAGGAACTGTTAAAAGCAACCGCGAACCAGACCGGCGAGATCGCAGCCATTGCACGTACCCGCATCGAGAAGAGCCTGAAAGTTGTCAAGAACAGGCTGCTTGCTGCCGAAGCATCCGTCCTTTTGCACGCTCGCGAAGGCGCAAAAGTTGCCGACCAGTATGTCCACGCAAACCCATGGCAATCGATCGGTATTTCCGCCTGTGCGGGAGTGATTGTCGGGATGCTGATCAGACGCCAATAACGGTCATGATGGCCTCGACCAGACTGACCGAGTCGTTGAAACGAATGGCGGGCACGGTGCTCGCCATCTTGCAGACTCGAATTGAGTTACTTGCCAACGAACTGGATGAAGAGCGCCTGCGCTTCGAGCAAACGTTGCTCTACGCCGGCATCGCCCTGCTGTTCTTTGGTTTATCCATCATGCTGCTGACTGTATTTGTCGTGGTACTGTTTTGGGACAGCCAGCGTCTCCCGGTGTTGGGTAGCCTGGCGGCATTTTTTCTCGTGGCCGGACTCCTGATGTGGAACGCGTTGCGCCTGACATCTAAAAAAAGGCACCGGCTGTTTTCTGCCAGTCTGGCCGAATTATCCGATGACCGTGAGCAGTTAGCACCTGACGGAGCTGGCAAATAGCCACACCTGAAAATGAAATCGATTCTAGCAGGAATGATGCCCTGTGGGCATCAACTCGCAAACTTGCCATGCCCGTTCCCTCTTCCGAACCTTCCCCCGCTTGCGGTGGAAGGGCCAAACGAATCGCTGCGCGAGTTTCAAGTTAAACCATGAAAAAACACCTCGACGATATCGCCTGCCGCCGCCGATTGATCCTGGAAAAGATCAGGGCGCAGAAAAGGGATATAGCTGAAATTTCACTGCAATTGCAAAAACCCCTGGCATTAGTTGACGCGGGTATAAAGGCAGTCCATTTCATCCGCAGCCATCCCACGCTGGTGACCGGCGGCGTAGCTATGCTGCTGGCATTGCGCCGCGGGGACTTTGTCGGCATGAAGCAGCATGGCTGGCGATTGTTATGCCTCTATCCTGCCACGTCCCGCCTGACCCGACATTTTTCACGCCAGAAGCGCAATACCGAGTTCGATTAAAGCTGGAAAATCGCGTCGTGAACCAACAGCATTTGTTCACGCGGCAGGCGCGGATAACCAGCCACTTGGTCACCATTGTTGGGTGGCTTAGAGGATGGCTAGTTGTTTCATCAGAAAAACGAATAAAAACAGTTTGCGAGTTGATGCCTACAAGGCATCATCCCTGCCTACCCCACCTCGCGCCAAGACGCCAAGACGCAAAGAAGTACAAAACAAAACAGATACTTATCACTGATTCAATAGACGTATGTTTTTTGACAAGTTATTGGTTTCTTCGCGTCTTTGCGTCTTTGCGCGATCAAATGCGGTTTTTAGGATCATCGGTATCAAACGAGCCTTGCGCCGCAAGTGATCCGGCTGCAGTCGGTTTGCCTTTGAGTATCCATTCGAAGGCAACACCCACCAGCGCGCCAAGCACCGGCCCTGCGACGTAAATCCACGTGGTACTCAGGTCACCGCGCAGCAGATCGGGCGCAAACGAGCGTGCCGGGTTCATCGATGCGCCACTGATGGGTGCGGCCCAAAACCCTGCTAAAACAATATATCCGCCCACTGCAATGGCGCCGTTCGTGCCGATGTTGCGCGCACCTGAGGCTGTGCCCAGAATCGTGTTCACCAACCCCGCTGTCAGCACCACTTCCATCGCCAATGCGGTCCCTTGACTGATCTCGCGACCAGGCAAGGTCGCGCCCAGTGAGCCTGCCGTACCGAACAGGAGATGCAGAAATTCAGCCGCCGCAACAGCGCCGATCAACTGCGCCAAAACATAGCCCGGCACACGACGCCACGGAAAATTCCCCCGCACCGCAAAAGCCATCGTCACGGCCGGATTCAGATGCGCCCCGCTCACCGTGCCCATAAAGTAGATGATCGCCATCACCATGAGTCCCGGGGCTGCCACCTGCATCCCCAAGGTCAGCGCACCGCCGCTTTTTGCAGCCACGACCCCGCCACCGGCGGCGACCATCACCAGCAGAAATGTCCCCCAGATCTCGGCGAAAATACGACGCCACTCATGCGCCGGATCCAGAAAGTCAGGCGCTACCTGCTTCTGAACCATCCGTCCCTGCTGAACCTTGCTTTGACTGTGTGTAGCCTTATTCATGGATACCTCCAGATCGTTGTTCAGAGTATAAACAGGTCACAGAGAAAAGCGACCGCTTTTGACTTGTGTTCTCTGTGGTAGTTTTTTTCATATCACGATTAAAAAAGCCGTCGCGAGACGGCCTTTCGCTTCACATTGCTGCATTGCTCACGGGGCGGGTTGTGTTACCGCATTCGCATCCAGTGTAACTGCCGTCTGCGCCAACAACCGGCTGTTAGCCGATGCGCCCGTCTTTAGCGTGATCGATGTTTGCGCCAGGATCACGCCCTCCATGTGCGCGGTCGTGCCAATATCCACAACACCGAAGGACTGCCAGAAAACGTTCTTTGGCAATGCACCACCGGTCAAAATCACCTGCGTAGCGGAAGACTGGGTAATACCCTGCGCAATCTGGAATATCCAGACATCGTTTGGCCCCCCGTTAAGCGTAACATTGCTCGGAATAGTAACGCCGGTAGCCCATTTGTAGGTACCGGCAGGAAGCGTCATACCGCCGATATTTCCGCCACCCACTTCGGTAAAATCAGCAGCTCGTCCGGCGGCATCGGTGTACGCGGTGAGCATATTACTTACCGCCGTGGTCAGGTTGGCCGGCGTTGGAACCGCATAATCGGCGGCGAACACTTGTCCTGTCACCTGGGTCGATGTCGAAAATATATTGCTAGGAGCAGCGATCAGGGTAAAACCCGTGATGAAACTCGCTGCAGCCGGACTCAATCCGACATTACCGATGATCGCAGAGGCAGGAACGGTTGTAATGGCGGATTTCGCCAGAATCGCATAAGTTCCGGCCGCGCCTAACACCACAGGTGCCGGGCCCTTACCTAAGCCATTTAAGCCTGTGCCCGCTCCAGGAGAGGTCGGAGCTGCGGTTGTCGTTGCGGCTCCCCCGCCACCGCCGCATCCACTGACAACAATGGCAAACAGCACAGCCATCAGCCACGCTGCTGGTTTGAAACTATTTGTGTAGTTATTCATTTGTATTCTCCTGAAAACTCAACGTGCATTAAAAATACCATCTGTCAAACCATTGCAGCAGCGGCGACTCTCGGCATATCGCGCCGGGATGACGGCGACTATCGGCTTGTGTCGCACGCCATTCCGTTCGCTGCCGTACATACAGCGAAAAGTCATTGCTGTAATTTGCAAGATCGCTGGTTGCATCCATGAATTCAATACGCAGTGAATTACCCAGGAGTATCCAATGCCCCTTGCCCATCAAGCTGTAAACAACCTGCTTGCGGCCTTGCCTCTCAATGACTATCAGCGGGTACTCGCCAGTCTTGAGCCGGTTACACTACATTTCGGCGATGTGCTTTATCAGTTCGACAAACCCATTCACCATGTTTACTTCCCGACCAATTCGCAGGTTTCTTTACTGACGCTGACAGAAGGACATCAGGCGCTGGTGGTCAGCATGGTAGGTCATGAAGGTATGCTGGGTATTCCACTTGCACTCGGCGTGAACGACTCGCCAGTGTGCGCCCTGGTACAGGGAGCCGGAATGGCATGGCGTATGACATCCGAACACTTCCACGATGAGTTTCAGCTAAACCTGCTGTTGCAGCGCAATGTACACCGCTACATCCACGAACTGATGGTCGAATTGGCACAAACCGCTGCGTGTAACCGCTTTCACCACGTCGAGGCGCGCCTCGCACGCTGGCTGCTGATGATGCGCGACCGGGTGCGATCAAACAAACTGCATCTGACGCAGGATCTGCTGGGGCATATGCTGGGTGTACGACGGGTTGGTGTGACTCAGGCTGCCGGCGCATTGCGCGAGCGAAAACTGATCAGTTACAGCCGCGGCGAAATCAGCATTCTCGATGGCCCCGGGCTCGAAGCCGCCGCTTGCTCATGCTACCGGATCAACAAGTGCATACACGACCAGCCCCAGCCTAAAACTTGTGTCGGCTGATTCCATATCGGAAAAAAGCCCGGAACGGGATTACCGAAACCGGGCACAAGTACTTCAGATGTTTACCAAAGGGGAAAGAATAAACACCTTGGACATCGTGCCGCTTTGCCAAAATAGACTCTGTTCGATAACACACATAGCTTGCAAATCCACTTTTAAAATTGCGATATCCGATGAAAACCACGCACGCAGTTATCCTGAAAATTTCTCTGTGCGTTATCGCACATAACCACGCCAGATGCTGTGTTATAAGGTATTAACGATGTCGCTTTTACACGCGCACCCCTTGCAATTCAGCTCTTACACTTGCCAATCACATGCTCCCGGGACGAGAAAATGGTCGCTATACCCACAGGGCATGACCCCAAACAAAACCAGTTACTCGCCGCCCTGACTGCGGAGGTATTCGAGCGTATTTCCCCTCATCTGGAACTGGTTGCAATGCCACTCGGTGAAGTGCTCTACGAATCTGGCGGGCAGTTGCAGCACGTCTACTTCCCGATTACCGCGATCGTATCGCTGCACTACATCCTGGAGAATGGCGCAATGGCTGAAATTGCCGGGGTGGGCAATGAAGGCGTCTTAGGCACCGCACTTTTCATGGGCGGCAATACCACAACCAGCCGGGCCTCCGTTTATACCGGCGGTCATGGTTACCGGCTGAATGCGCGGTTGATGATGGAGGAATTCAATCGCGCCGGGCTGATGATGCGACTGATGCTGCGTTACACCCAGGCCTTGATGACCCAGATGTCTCAAACGGCAGTCTGCAATCGGCATCATACGGTGGAGCAGCAACTGTGTCGCTGGCTGTTGCTGACCCTCGATCGCTTACCCTCGAATGAATTGACCATGACGCAGGAATTGATTGCCAGCATGCTCGGCGTACGCCGCGAAGGCATCACGGAAACCGCCGGGAATTTGCAGCGCCTGGGTTTGATCAGTTACCGCCGTGGCCATATCACCGTGCTGGATCGATCGGGATTGGAGTTACATGCATGTGAGTGCTACCTCGTAGTCAGAAAGGAATTCCATCGTTTGCTTGGCGATGCAGGTGACATCAATAAACTTACGACAAGCAACAGATTCAATTAGCACAGGCCGCACCAGGAAAAAATATATTGGTTTGCAGCAAAATCGGCGCAGAAGCACTGCTGGCAAATATCAGCAAATGGATCGCCGCTTAGTGGATTAATAAATCCGGCAAACCCAACGTTTTTAAGGTGGTGTGATACGCCACCAAACTATTTTACGATTTGCACGAAAGTTAAACCATGACCGAAAAAATCCGCAAACCCGCCCTGCCCGCCCCTGCCGCTGGCACGAAGGAGGGTAGACGCCAGGATTCGCTGCAAACAGGCGAAGGGCACTTCAAAACCATGTTCGCGCAGGCACCGATGGGCATTGCCTTGATCGATTCGCTTAACGGGCATATTTACGAAGCCAACCCGCGCTTCGCCGAGATTATCGGCAGGTCAATGGATGAGATGCAGAATATCGATTGGATGCAGTTCACTCACCCCGACGATCTGCAGGCAGACCTGGATAATATGGCGCTGGTTAATACCGGACGTGCAGACGGGTTCCAGATGGAAAAACGTTATATGCGTCCCGATGGCACATCCGTCTGGATAAACATGACGATAACTCCATTGAAGGTCGAAGATAAAGCACATCCTCGCCATCTCTGCATAGTTCAAGACATCCCTCTGAACGGTACCGACAACACCGCCCGCAAGCAGGCGGAAGAGGCGTTGCTCAAAGCCGGCGCGTTGCAGAGCGCTATCTTTAACAGCGCCAACTTCTCGAGTATCGCCACTGACGCGAAGGGTGTGATTCAGATTTTCAACGTCGGCGCAGAGCGCATGCTGGGCTACACAGCTACAGATGTGATGAACAAGATCACCCCGGCCGATATTTCCGATCCGCAGGAAGTGGTGGCGCGTGCCCGCGCGTTGAGCATGGAGCTTTCCACGCCGATTGCACCGGGCTTCGAAGCCTTGGTATTCAAGGCTTCGCGCGGTATCGAAGATATTTACGAGCTGACCTATATCCGTAAGGATGGCAGCAGCTTCCCGGCGGTCGTGTCGGTCACCGCACTGCGCGATGCGCAGGACACCATCATCGGCTATTTGCTGATCGGCACCGACAACACCGCGCGCAAGCAGATCGAAGAAGAGCAGAAAAAACTCGACCAGCGTCTGCGTGACCAGCAGTTTTATACACGCTCACTGATTGAGTCCAACATCGACGCGATTATTACCACGGATCCGTCTGGCATCATTGCCGATGCCAATAAGCAGATGGAGGAACTCACCGGCTGCACGCGGGATGAGTTGATCGGCGCGCCGTTCAAGAACTACTTTACCGATCCGGAGCGTGCCGAGGCAAGCATCAAGCGGGTGTTGAGTGAAAAGAAGCTCACCAACTACGAGCTTACTGCGCGTGCCCGTGACGGCCGTGAAACGGTGGTGTCCTTCAATGCGTCCACCTTCTATGATCGTGACAGAAAGTTGCAGGGTGTGTTTGCCGCCGCACGGGACATCACCGAGCGCAAACGCATGGATCTGGAACTGGAGAATGCGAAGTCCGTGGCGGAAAAAGCCAACCTCGCCAAATCGGATTTCTTGTCCAGCATGAGCCATGAGCTGCGCACGCCCCTGAACGCCATCCTGGGCTTCGCCCAGTTGCTCGAGTCCGGTTTGCCGCCGCCTACTGCCGCCCAGATGATGAAGGTGGACCAAATTATCAAAGCAGGATGGTATCTGCTGGAACTGATTAACGAAATACTTGATCTCGCGGTGATCGAGTCCGGCAAGCTATCGCTGTCGCGAGAACCGATGTCGCTGGCCGATGTCATCCTCGAATGCCAGGCCATGATAGAACCGATGGCGCAACAGCGTAACATCAAACTGACCTTTCTCCCATTCGACAGTACCTGGTTTGTGAATGCCGATCGAACCCGGGTGAAGCAGATTCTCATTAACCTGTTATCCAATGCGATCAAATACAACCGCAAGCGGGGAACGGTCGTGGTAACTTGCACCGAGAGTATGCCGGAACGCATACGCATCAGCGTCAAAGACAGCGGTTCGGGATTGTCTCCGGAAAAACAGGCGCAGCTCTTTCAGCCGTTCAATCGTCTCGGTCAAGCGTCCGGCGGCGAGGAAGGCACGGGCATCGGTCTGGTGGTAACCCGGCAACTGGTCGAACTGATGGGAGGTTCCATCGGCATGGAAAGCACCGAAGGGGTGGGCAGCGAATTCTGGATCGAACTGATCCGGGACGTTATGCCACAATTTGTCGCTGAACATACATTGCCCGCAGAACTGGCGCCGCAAGCCGAGATAAATACCAGTGGGTGCGCTACGACGCACACGCTGCTCTATGTGGAAGACAATCCGGCCAACCTGATGCTGGTCGAGCAAATCATTGCGGATCATCCACATATACACATGCTGAGCGCGTGCGATGGCAAACAAGGCATAGAGCTTGCATACGCCCATCTTCCGGATGTGATCCTGATGGACATCAATCTGCCCGGCTTAAGCGGTTTCCAGGCGCTGAAACTGCTGCGTGAAGACCCGGCCACGGCGAACATCCCGGTGATTGCCATCAGCGCCAATGCAATACCACGCGATATCGAGAAGGGACTGGAGGCCGGATTTTTCAGATACCTCACCAAGCCGATCAAGGTCAATGAGTTTATCAACGCATTAGATGATGCGCTGAAACTATCTGACGAGATTGCTCAACACAAATGAACAGGAAAAACACCATGATTACTGAACAAGAAATGATTACCGAACAAGAAATGATTACCGAACAAGAAATTCATAATGCCAGCATTCTGATCGTTGACGATCAGCAATCCAATGTGCTTTTGCTCGAGCATTTGCTGCGTGACGCCGGCTATGTTTGCATTACCTCGACGACAGACCCCTATGCAGTTTGCGAACTGCATCGCCAAAACAGCTACAACCTGATTTTGCTTGACCTGCAGATGCCCGGCATGGATGGATTCCAGGTCATGGAAGGCCTGCGGGCACTCAAAAAGGATGACTACCTTCCGGTACTCGTGATAACGGCCCAACCCGATCACAAACTGCGTGCACTCGCCGCAGGCGCGAAAGATTTCGTCGCCAAACCGTTTGATCTGCTCGAGGTGCAAACGCGTATCCATAACATGCTGGAAGTGCAGCTGTTGTATAAAAAACTCGAGAATCACAACAAGGTGCTGGAACAGACGGTGCTGGAGAGGACCGCCGAATTGAGCGAAAGCAAAGCACGCTTCCGCAGACTGACTGAGCTGACATCAGACTGGTATTGGGAACAGGACGAAACCGGGCATTTCACCAGGGTGTTCGGCCCGGTGTTTGAAATGCTCGGTATCCGGGTGGACGACGCGCACAACGCAACGAGGAACGATCATGGTGCGCGCTGGGATGAGTCCGAGCGAGCAATACTTGAGGCGAACCTGGCCGCCAGACGACCATTTTTGGATTTTGTCTACAGCCGGATCAATTCCGATGGTTCACAGCAATATTTAATGGTGAGCGGGGAGCCGATGTTCGATCAATCCGGCCGCTATGCCGGCTATCGAGGTATCGGCAAGGACGTGACCGATACGATGCTCGCCAAGGCTGAATTACCCGCCTAAACCTGATAAGCCGTAAGCAAATGCTATGTCGCAATTAACTGTTGGCAGCAATCCAATCGCACTAAAAAGCGATGTTCACGCGGAGACGCGGAGAACGCGGAGAAGTTCAAAACCATATCAAAAGCTAATTTACCTTCAATGGGACGAATGGTTTGGCGGATTCAGCATCATGGTTTGTTTTTAGCATTTAGTTTTTCTCCGCGTTCTCCGCGCCTCCGCGTGAGACATTCCAAATCTAAATTCCAGTTTCAACAGGCAACTACGACAAGCCGTAACCAAATACAGGTCAGGCTGCGCCCGGCATGCCGGGCGCAGCCTCCTGCGCTGCTGCTTTACCCCCCGCGACACCCCCACCCTGTGTGCGTTAACAGACAGAGCAAGCCTGCCTTGCTTGACATAATAATAACGTAAATTCATCTGCAAGTTCGATTCAGCCCTCCTACACCCGTAGGTTTTGCACCTGATGAGGTAAGTGAGTTGCCGCTGCACTTTCGCATGCGTGATCCGCCTCCAGCTCATTTTACGATTTGTACGAAGGTAAGCCATGCCCGAAAAAATCTGCGACCCCGCCATTCTCCCCCCCGCCGCCGGCACGGAGGGTGGCATCAACGAGGTCCGACGCCAGGAGGCCTTGCTTAAAACAGGGGTCTTGCAGAGCGCGATCTTCACCAGCGCCAATTTTTCGATTATCGCCACTGACGCCCGTGGCCTCATTCAGATATTCAATGTAGGTGCGGAACGCATGCTGGGCTACACCGCAAGCGATGTGATCAACAAGATGACGCCGACCGACATTTCCGATCCGGAGGAAGTGATTGCGCGTGCCGAGGCGTTGAGCATTGAGCTCGGCACCCCGATTAAGCCGGGCTTCGATACCCTGGTATTTAAAGCGTCACGCGGCATCGAAGATATTTACGATATGACCTGCATCCGCAAAAACGGCAGCCGCTTCCCGGCGGTCGTGTCGGTCACCGCGCTGCGCGACGATCAAAACGCCATCATCGGCTATCTGCTGATCGGCATCCATAACACCGCGCGCAAGCGGCGGACCAACGAGGCGCGGCTCAGGGCGGTTGACCTGCAGGGCGCGATTTTCAACAGCGCCAATTTCTCGAGCATCGCCACTGATGCGAAGGGCGTCATTCAGATATTCAACGTCGGTGCGGAACGCATGCTGGGCTACACAGCCAGTGATGTGATTAACAAGATGACGCCGGCCGACATTTCAGATCCGCAGGAAGTAATTGCACGTGCCCGCGCGTTGAGCATCGAACTCGACACGTCGATTGCGCCCGGCTTCGATGCCCTGGTATTCAAGGCGTCACGCGGCATTGAGGATATTTACGAGCTGACCTACATCCGTCGTGATGGCAGCCGCTTCCCGGCTGTCGTGTCGGTCACCGCGCTGCGCGACACAGAGGGTAAAATTATCGGCTATCTGCTGATCGGCACCGACAACACCGCGCGCAAGCAGGCCGAAGAGCCGCTGCTCAAGGCGGGAGCCTTGCAGAGCGCGATTTTCAACAGCGCCAATTTCTCGAGCATCGCCACTGACGCGAAAGGCGTGATTCAGATCTTCAACGTCGGCGCGGAACGCATGCTGGGCTACACCGCCGCAGATGTAATGAACAAGATCACCCCGGCCGATATTTCCGATCCGCAGGAAGTGATCGCACGCGCCAAAGCGTTGAGCGTCGAACTAGAAACCCAGATTGAACCAGGCTTCGAGGCCCTGGTGTTCAAGGCCTCGCGCGGCATCGAGGACATCTACGAGCTGACCTACATTCGCAAGGACGGCAGCCGCTTCCCGGCGGTCGTATCCGTCACGGCCTTGCGTGACGATCAAGACGCTATCATCGGCTACCTGCTGATCGGCACCGACAACACCGCCCGCAAGCAGGCAGAAGAGGCGCTGCGCAAGGCGGGTGCCCTGCAGAGCGCGATTTTCAACAGCGCCAATTTCTCAAGCATCGCCACCGACGCCAAGCGCGTGATTCAGATTTTCAACG
>JAUSNM010000058.1 GCA_030645535.1 Gallionella sp.
AGGCACAAATAGATGACCTGCCGCTTTACAACCAAGACGACGATGCCCACCAGGCCGACTCAGTTATTCGTCTGAAATCGGAAATCAGGACGGCGCAGGGATTGTTGTTTGTCACGCCTGAATACAACCGATCCATTCCAGGCGTGCTCAAAAATGCCATTGACCATGCGTCGCGCCCCTACGGGCAAAGTCCATGGTCGGGCAAACCTGCGGGTGTGCTCGGTGTCTCAGTGGGTGCCATTGGCACCGCTCTGGCGCAACAACACCTGCGCAATATTCTGGCCTATCTAGATGTCCCAACGCTTGGGCAGCCGGAGGCATTTATTCAGGCCAAGGATGATTTGTTTCAGCAGGATGGTGGGATTGGGGAGGGCAGAAAAAAATTTCTTCAAGGCTGGATGGATCATTACGTGGCCTGGGTCAAGAAATACACAGTCTGATCCTTACGTGCGCATCGCAGATCCTGCGACAGAAAGCGTAACTGTGACGCGGACGTCCGACAACACGACGCGACCCATGAGCCTGAAGAGGGAAGACCTGATGCCGTTGGCCACAACAGGCGATTCTGGCGTAGATCAGAACGAGTACGCGGAGTAGATCAAGATGGATATACGCCATGGCAATTGGCGCAAGTTGTTTGCTGATCTATTCGCTTTTGTCAAAGTAACCGCGGCAACGCGCCATCGTTTGCTGACCATACCCAGAACAAACGCTTCACCGGGACGCCAAATCTCTCGTCTGTGCGATTGCCAACATAGCGCCGGACTTGCGCTATGTGGGGAGCCGAACAGACAGCCGAAAAAACATCTATTACCGTTACTTCGTTAGATGTCGCAGGTACGCGGCAAGGCTTCGTTCCCGATTTGTTTCAACTTGTCACTCCACCAGGAATCACCATGAACACCTGTCCGTCAATGTTCTCCTGGCCTTTGGCCCGGCGGAGGCAATCGTGATCGAGATCCGCAAGGGCCAGGCGCCGGCCCCCATTGAACGCGCGGAGTTCAGTGTCCGGTTTCGTGCCTCCTACATCGATCCGGCTTACCGCGCCGAGGATCAGGCCATTGCCCGTCTTGAA
>JAUSNM010000069.1 GCA_030645535.1 Gallionella sp.
CGCGCTGCGGCGGCTGGCAGCCCAGCCGATCAGCGACAGCAGCGCCAGACCTGTGCCGATCAGCAGGATTCCCGCCAGCTCACTGAGCTTGAAATCCTCCCCCAGCATCAGGCGTGACGAAACAATCGCCACGACAGGTGTGCCGAGCACGGAAAGACTGGCTTCCCATGCAGGCACCCTGTCGAGCAGGGTGATCCACAACCACCAGCACATCGCCGTGCTGATCACGGACATGAAGGCCAGCATGCCGATGTAGGACGCGCTCCAGTCGGTGGGGCGCTCGGGGATCACGACCGCCAGCAGCACCAGGGGCACGGCGCCTATCAGCATCTGCCAGGCGGTCAGCGAGAGCAGGTCAACCTGCTGTCTGGCGCGCAGGCGCTTGATCAGCACGGTGCCGATGGCCCAGCACAATGCAGCCATCACGCCGAGAAATTTGCTGAACAGGCTGGTATGCATGTTCCAGGGTTCGATGATCAGCAGCAAGCCGGTGAGGGTGCTTGCAGCGGCCAGCCACTGCTTGCCGCGGATGCGCTCGCCCAGAACCGGCCAGGCGAGCAGCAGCGTCCAGATGGGCATGGTAAAGATCAGCACCGCCGTCTTGCCGGGGCCGCCTTCCACCAGCGCCCAGGTCGAAAACAGCATGAAGCCTGAGATTTGCGCCAGACCGATCGCGAGCGTGGGTCCGGGCGCGATCAACTTGAGCGGCCTGCCCATCAGCTTGAGCACCAGCAACAAAGCCAGCGCGCCGCCGACACAGCGTTCCGCCGCGAATGCGAAGGGAGGGGCAAAGCTCAGCGCCTGCTTTGCCAGTACCCATGTGTACCCCCATGTGAATGAGAGGATAAAAAGGCCCAGTGGCAATAACCAGCGTGCGCGGGGAAAGTGAGAGGACATCGTCGTTATGTAGGAAGCCAGGAGCAATCAAATGGGTCGGGTGCGAATTATTTTCGCCGCCGAGTATACCGCCCCCTTGCCTGATTAATCCTTCCTTCTGTTGCGGCTTTGCTTGATCTGGCTGTGGCGGCAGGTAGTCTTATCAGGAGTTTCACCAGATAGTTTTCGCCAGCCTTCATCTTGCTTGTTATCATGGCAACCAATCTAGTCAGGAGTTGATGATGCAAATTTCATTGCGCGGACCTATCGTTACTATACTGGTGTTGTGCGGGCTGATCAGTTCGCCGGCGCGCGCGGGTGAGGTCAGCGTTGCGGTGGCATCGAATTTCGCCGCGCCGATGGAGCGCATCGTGGCGCTGTTCCGGAAGGAAAGCGGGCACACGGTGAAGGTCAGTCCCGGCGCCAGTGGCAAGTTGTATGCGCAGATCAAGGGCGGCGCGCCATTCGACGCGTTTCTCTCCGCAGACGAGGAACTGCCGAGGCTTTTGATGCAGGACGGGTTGGCGAGTTCACGCTTTGTCTATGCCACAGGCCGCCTGGTGTTGTGGAGTGCGCAGCCCGGTCTTGTGGATAACAAAGGTGCGGTGCTCAACAAGGGCAACTTCAACACATTGGCTATCGCTAATCCCAGGTTTTCGCCGTACGGCGTGGCAGCGAAAGAGACACTGGGGAAATTGACGATGTGGAATGCGATCCAGGAAAAGCTGGATAAGGGCGAGGATGTCACGCAGACCTACCAGTTGGCTGCGACCGAGAAGGCCGATCTGGCTTTCATCGCGCTGTCGCAGGTCATGCGCGACGGCCATGTGACTGAGGGTTCCTGGTGGCTGGTGCCGCCCGAACTGCATAAACCCATCCGGCAGAGCGCGGTGCTGTTGTCCGGCGCGAAAGATCAGGCCGCGGCCAGGGCGTTCCTGGCATATCTCAAGAGTGAGCAAGCGCGATCTGTGATGCTCGGTTTCGGTTACGAGTTGCCTTAAGGGTTCGGCGAAGCGCTACGATAATTTCAACTGCGCCTTTGATTTTCGCCCCGGTGCTGCGGGAGGAATGAATCCGGCCAGACGGCATTTCATCCCTTCGATCTTCTCGCCCTTTTCGTAGCGGATCGAATGACAAATCATAATCTCTCGCCGGGCGGCGAGATCGGTCAGTTGCGTGCGCACGTCGGCGAGTGAGAGGCCAAGCGCTTCAGCGATCTCGGTATCGAGTCGCTCGCCATGTGTTTTGAGGTATTGCAGGATCGATTTCAAAGTTTTATTCTCATTACCGGATAAATTCAGACGTGGCCTGACAGGATATACCTCGCACGCATAAGTTAAGCGAAATATCTTTGTTTACCTGCCGAATTGCCAAATTGCCGACCTGACATCTGCATTACTACAACATCGCAGAAGGTAAAGCCGGTCGGCCTGAGCCTGTCGAAGGCAATATGCCGCTCATGTTTCGACAAGTTCAACACGAACGGCTGCATATTTACCAATCCGTTAAATCAGCATTCGCGAAACCAACCCCGTCACGGCGCAGACTGAAATGACTCCAATCACGCTGAGTTTGTAACGAAACAGGGCGACGGCGGCGGCCAATGCGATCAGGGCCGAAGGCCAGTCGAAGCTGCCCGCTCGCTCACCGGTAAAAAAAGGGGCACCCGTCGCGGGTGCCCCAGGCTGTACAGGGAGGAGAGAACATATGAAAGCCGTTAAGCTTTCATGTCTGCATGTTATATGCCCCCATTGCGAACCAATTACTGCTGCGAGATAGATGAAAATTATCTGTCGCTACGCCGCGTTGGAGGCGATCACGCCGGGTCGTGCGCTGATGCGCTCAAACCACGCTGCCAGATTGGCATGAGTGCCGCGCCAATCCCGCTCTGACTGACGCAGGTCGAGATAGATCAACGCGCTGACCAGCGCAAGATCGGCCAGCGTGATGGACTCGCCCTCGCACCACGCGTTTTCACCCAGCAGCCCGGATGCGTATTCCAGCGCGTGACTGACAGCCTGATTGTGCAGGTCGAGTGTGGCAGCATTCTGTTGCACGGCCGGACGGAGGCTCTCGTTGCGCGCGACGATCGCCGAATCCATGATTCCGTCCGCCAGCGCTTCCCAGCGTTTGACGCGCAGCCTGGCCTTGGTGTCATTGCGCGGGATCAGGATCGGCGCATCGTTCAGCGTGTCGGCATAGTCCGCGATCACGGTGGAGTCGAACACGCAGAAGCCGTCGTCCAGGATCAGCGCCGGAATGCGCCCCAGCGGATTGACGCGTAACACCAGACTGCCAGGTTCTGTCGGCGGATCGATCACATATTCATGGGGAATGTTCTTTTCCAGCAAGACCAGACGCGCCTTACGCACATAGGGGCTGGTTTGGGTGCCGAGCAGTTTCACGATGTATGCCTCCTCAATCTTCGATGAGACCGATGTTAGCACAGACTTTTTACATGCCGCGGCACAGGTCCTGCAACGCCGCTGTGAGATAATGCGAAAAAATGGAGAACTTGACATGACTTTCAGCTTCAACACCGTACTGCCTTCGCTGCTGGGCGGGACGCTCATCGGTATCAGTGCCGCCCTGATGCTTTGGCTCAATGGCCGTTTGGCCGGAATCAGCGGCATTGTGTGGCGATTGTTTCTCGGCAAGTCGGATGACGCGCGGTGGCGCGTGCTGTTTCTCGCCGGTGTGGTCGGCGGTGCAGCCCTCTGTTACGGGCTGTTCGGCGGCGCACCGGTCGCGCGCGCATCCTTCCCGGTATGGCTGCTGATCGTCTCGGGATTTCTGGTGGGCTTCGGCACGTCGCTTGGCAACGGATGCACCAGCGGTCACGGCGTATGCGGACTGGGCAGGCTCTCGCTGCGCTCGCTGATCGCAACCCTGACCTTTCTGCTGGTCGCAATCATCACCACCTTTGTGGTGCGTCACCTGTTCGGAGTACTCTGATGATGCGCAATCTGGCAAGTTTACTGGCGGGCCTGACGTTCGGCTTCGGTCTGGCTTTATCCGGCATGACGCATCCCGAGAAGGTGCTCAATTTCCTCGATGTAACCGGGACACGGGATGCATCGTTGCTGTTTGTGCTGGGCGGTGCGGTCGGCGTCACGCTGATCACTTTTCGCTTCATCCTGCGCCAGAAAAAACCGCTGCTGGCGGAACGCTTTTTTCTCAGCGAGGAAACGAAAATTGATCGTCCGCTGCTGCTGGGCGCCACCCTGTTCGGCATCGGCTGGGGTATCAGCGGTTATTGCCCGGGGCCGGTTATCGCGCTGATCGCCGCACCCAACTGGGAGTTATGGGCTTTTCTGCCTGCGGCTCTCGCGGGTGCGCTGGTCGAAAAACTTCTCGAACGGCGCTCGCAGGCTAATCGTCCCCAGGCAGCGCCTGCGGACAGCCCTTCTGAAGGCTCGTGCGGCTAGCCCTGATCGCACTGCGTTAAACAGCAGTCAAACCGTCGCAGGCGAATTCCGGCCTTATGCAATTTTCTGCTAAGGAAAGCTGTATTTGTTATTTTTCAGCGGCTTTTGAAGGTTATAGACTGTGCTCCTGATTAGTTCAAGGAGCAAAAAATGTCGCACGCATTCAGGAGCCACAGCGTACTGCCCGGCTTCAATTTGGCGCTGGGCTTCACGCTGCTCTATCTGTCGCTGATCGTGCTGGTGCCGTTGTCCGCGCTGTTTTTCAAGACCGCGACACTGGGCTGGAGCGGATTTTTCGACGTGGCCACCAACGACCGCGTGCTGGCGTCGTTGCGCGTGACCTTTCTAACCTCGCTGGCGGCAGCCGTCATCAATGCCTTCTTCGGGCTGATCGTCGCCTGGGTGCTGGTGCGCTACAGCTTTCCCGGCAAACGCATCCTTGATGCGCTGGTGGACTTGCCGTTCGCACTGCCGACCGCCGTGGCAGGCATCACGCTGGCGACACTGTATGCGCCGCACGGCTGGATCGGCCAGTATTTCGCCGAACAAGGCATCAAAGTCGCCTACACGCCGCTGGGCATCATTGTCGCGCTCACCTTCATCGGTCTGCCGTTCGTGGTGCGCACCGTGCAACCGGTGCTGGAAGACGTGGAGGCGGGCGTGGAAGAAGCCGCAGCAAGCCTGGGCGCGGGACGCTGGGACGTGTTCCGCCGTGTGATCTTTCCCGCCATTTATCCTGCATTGCTGACCGGCTTCTCGCTGGCCTTCGCCCGCGCCATCGGTGAATACGGCTCGGTGATCTTCATCGCGGGCAACATGCCCTATATTTCCGAAATCGCGCCGCTGCTGATCGTCGCGAAACTTGAACAATACGATTATGCAGGCGCGACGGCGATAGCTGTAATCATGCTGCTGATCTCATTTGCCTTGTTGCTGGGGATCAATGCGCTGCAATGGTGGACCAGCCGCCGGGGAGTTCGATAATGGCAAATACTACAAAAATCGCGACACATGAATCCAAGGCCGTGACGCTGACGTTTATCACGGTGGCGCTGACCTATCTGGTGCTGTTCCTGGGCCTGCCGCTGTTTGCGGTGTTTTATCAGGCATTGAGTAAAGGCTGGGGCTTGTACTGGGCGGCATTGCAGGAACCCGATGCCTGGTCGGCGATCAAGCTGACCTTCATCGCCGCCGCCATCGCGGTGCCTGCCAATCTGGTATTCGGCATCGCGGCCGCCTGGGCTATCGCCAAGTTCGAGTTCAAGGGTAAGAGTCTGCTGATCACGCTGATCGATCTGCCGTTCGCGGTGAGTCCCGTGGTGTCAGGCCTGGTCTATGTGCTGCTGTTCGGTGCGCAAGGCTGGTTCGGCCCGTGGTTGCAGGCGCACGACATCAAGCTGATCTTCGCGGTACCGGGCATCGTGCTGGCGACTATCTTCGTCACCTTCCCGTTCATCGCCCGCGAGCTGATCCCGCTGATGCAGTCGCAGGGCAAGGAAGAAGAAGAGGCCGCCGTGTCGCTCGGCGCTTCCGGCTGGCAGACCTTCCGGCGCGTGACATTACCGAATATCAAGTGGGGTCTGCTGTACGGCGTGATTTTATGCAATGCGCGGGCGATGGGCGAATTCGGCGCGGTGTCGGTGGTGTCCGGCCACATACGCGGCATGACCAACACGATGCCCTTACACGTAGAGATCTTGTACAACGAATACAACTTTGTCGCCGCCTTCGCGGTGGCATCGCTGCTGGCCCTGCTGGCGGTGGTCACTTTAATGGTCAAGTCGCTGGTCGAATGGCAGGCGAGCGGCGAAATTTTGCATCATGGAGCATAAAATGAGCATCACAATAGAAAATATCAACAAGCATTTCGGCACGTACAAGGCGCTGGATAATATCAATCTGGAAGTGAACAGCGGCGAGCTGATCGCGCTGTTAGGCCCGTCCGGCTGCGGCAAGACCTCCTTGCTGCGCATTATCGGCGGGCTGGAACTGGCGGATTCCGGCAAGCTGTTGTTTCACGGCGAAGATGTCGAGGCGCGCGATGCGCGCGAACGCAACGTCGGTTTCGTATTCCAGCACTATGCGCTGTTCCGCCACATGACGGTGTTCGAGAACGTCGCGTTCGGCCTGCGCGTGAAGCCCAAAAAAGAACGCCACCCTGATGCCGAAATTAAACGCCGCGTGCACGAATTGCTGAATCTGGTACAGCTGGACTGGCTGGCCAACCGTTATCCGTCGCAGCTATCCGGCGGGCAACGGCAGCGCATCGCGCTGGCACGCGCGCTGGCGGTCGAACCGAAAATTCTGCTGCTGGACGAACCATTCGGCGCGCTTGATGCTCAGGTACGTAAAGAGCTGCGTCGCTGGCTGCGCCGTCTGCACGACGAGTTGCACATCACCAGCATCTTCGTCACGCACGATCAGGAAGAGGCGCTGGAAGTGGCCGACCGCGTGGTGGTGATGAACAGGGGAAAAATCGAGCAGATCGGCACGCCGGACGAAGTGTATGCGGCGCCGGCCACGCCGTTCGTGTATCAGTTCATCGGCAACGTGAACCTGTTCCACAGCCGCGATCATGCGCCCTGGACACAGCAGCACGGCGATGCGGTGGCCTACGTGCGTCCGCACGACATCGATATCAGCAGGACGCCGCAAGATGACACCGCGTTGCCGGTTGAGGTTAAACTGGTGCGCGCCATCGGCTCTATCGTGCGGGTGGAAGTCGCCGCCGATAACAGTTGCGAATTGATCGAGATCGAGCTGAGCCGCGAACGCTTTGATGTAGCCCCTTTGGTGAACGGCGATCATGTATTTATCCGTCCGCGCCAGTTTCGCGTGTTCGGGGAAGGAGTAAAAAGTGAACTTTCAGCAGCTTAGAATCATCCGCGAGGCAGTGCGCTGCAACTTCAATCTCACCGAGGTGGGCAATGCGTTGTTCACCTCGCAGTCAGGCGTATCCAAACACATCAAGGATCTCGAAGATGAGTTGGGCGTGGAATTGTTCGTGCGTAAGGGGAAACGCCTGCTCGGACTGACGGATCCCGGACAGGAACTGCTGGAATTCGTGGATCGTATCCTGTTGGATGCCAGCAACATCAAGAACCTGGTCGAACAATACAGCAAACGAGACGAAGGACAGCTCACCATCGTTGCCACCCACACGCAGGCGCGCTATTCCTTGCCGAAAGTCATCACGGAGTTCAAAAAGGCGTATCCCAAAGTCCACCTTAAACTGCATCAGGCGAGTCCGAACGAGATCGTCACTTTGTTGTTGAGCGGTGAGGCAGACATCGGCATGGCAACCGAGGCGCTGGCTGATGTAAGTAAACTGGATTCATTCCCTTATTACTCATGGTATCACGCGGTTATCGTGCCCAGAGGGCACCCGCTGGAGAAGGTGCAGCCGCTGACCTTGAAAGCGCTCGCCGAATATCCCATCGTCACCTATCACGAAGGATTGACCGGTCGTGCCAAGATAGACAAATCGTTTCTTGATGCCGGCATTACGCCTGACATCGTGATGTCTGCGCTGGATGCGGACGTGATCAAGACTTATGTGGAGCTGGACATGGGCATCGGCATCATCGCTTCGATGGCGTTCAGCCCGGCCAAGGATTCTGACCTGAGTCTGATCAATTGCGAGCATTTGTTCGGGGCGAATACCACCTACATCGCCTTGCGGCGCGGACACTATCTGCGCAGCTTTGCCTACCGTTTCATCGAACTGTGTTCTCCCAGGCTGAATGAGACCACCATACGTGCGGGAGTCGTATTGCCACCAGCCAGGTAAATTGACGGGGATTAAGCAATGACCGGCTGTGGCAGCAAACAGTTTTCATCCTTGTTAACTGCCCGCCCTGAAGCTGCCACCGGCATTAATAACAATCAATCCTTTTCTTCACGCCGTTGTTCATCGCTGTCGCGTCTTTGGTCTCGCCGTTGTTCACCACTGTCTCTCCGTTGTGCGCTGTCACGATCCCGTTGATCTTCACGTGCTGGTTGGCGAACAGGCTCATATCGACGAACGGGCTGACGCTCTTCGTCACGATGCTCTCTGTGTTCGACAGGATATTGATTGCGACGATCGTAGTGACGGTCATATACGCAACCTGTCGTAAACAACCCTGCAATAGCTAAAGCTGCAATGCTCTTTTTCATGAAAATACTCCAGGAATGATTAAGTAACGATTGTCGGCGCGCGTTTAAAACCGACCGCTGAAGCGCGTTAAATTTTGACCTGGCGTTTTACGGCGTAACAGACTGCGCAGGCGTCGATTAGTCTACCAGAACGGGATGGTCGTGAAGTGATCAAGTGACTGACCTGTATCAGATAACGTCAGGAAACGGATAGTCTCTTGCCGGGGGCGGCTCCTGGCATACTCTGGCAGTTCTAATCTTGAAAATCAGCGCTCGAATGCTGTTGCCGGATTCTTCAGACCCGCCGCATGCCGCAAAACCAGGATTCTGTTACAATCTGCCGGATGCGAGCAATGGACAGGAACGTCATCCGTAACATTTAATCGTGTTAAAAGCTGATTTCCAAGTTAATTCAAATACTTGGTATTTAGTTTGGATTTCTCCTTTACCAGCATCCTATTTAAATTATTTCAAGGAACTGAGTATGCCAAGCGTAGAAACCGTGAGCGCGTTAGAACGTCGCCTGAACGCAACTATTCCCCAACAAGCCCTTCGTGGACAAGTGGCTAACCGCTTGAAGCACATCGGCCGTACGGCAAAAATCGCCGGATTCCGTCCGGGCAAGATTCCGGCAAAAATCCTCGAGCAACATTACGGTATGGAGGCGCGCCAGGAAGCGTTGGGACAAGCCTTGCAACAGTCGTTTGCCGAAACCGTGCAGGCTCAAGACTTGCGCGTCGCAGGTGACCCGGAATTTGTCGTAAAAACCAACGACTGGAATGCTGACGAAATCGAATACAGTGCAACTTTCGAGGTTTATCCCGAAGTGGTGCTGGGCGATGTTGCGGCTGAGCTGGTCGAGCGCTCGACCTACGAATTGAGCCAGTCTGATATCGATAACACGATAGCCACACTGCGCAAACAGCGCGCAAGCTATGCAGCCGTTGATCGCGCAGCCGCAAGTGATGACAAGGTTGTAATCGATTTCGTCGGTATGTTGGATGGCGCGGTGTTCCAGGGCGGTGAAGCCAAGGATTATCCGGTCGAGTTGGGTTCCGGCCGCATGCTGCCTGAATTTGAAGCCGCTATCGCAGGTATGAAGGTCGGTGAAGCCAAGTCGTTTGATATGAGCTTTCCTGAGGATTACCACGGTAAGGATGTCGCCGGTAAGCAGGTGACCTTTACCATCACGCTGAACAGCGTTGAAGGCCCGGTATTGCCTGAAGTTAACGCTGAATTCGCCAAGTCGGTCGGCATCAGCGATGGCGATGTGGCTAAGCTGGAAGACGAGATTCGCAGCAATCTGTTGCGTGAAGTGGTGCGTCGTCTGAAGGGTCGCAACAAGGACGCGGCGATGGATGCGTTGCTGAAAGTTGCGCAGTTTGATTTGCCAAAATCCCTGGTGCAATGGGAATCGCAGCGTCTGATGGAACAAACCGTGCAAGATATGGAAAAGCGCGGTATGGCCATGAAAGGCATGCAACTGCCTGCTGAATTGTTCAAAGAGCGCGCAGAGAAGCGCGTCAAGCTGGGTCTGATTCTGGCTGATCTGGTCGAAAAATTCGAATTGAAGGCGCAGCCGGAACGTGTTCGCGTGCTGGTTGAAGATTACGCGCAGAGCTTTGAGCATCCTGAAGAAGTCGTGCGTTGGTATTATGCCGATCCTGCACGTTTCCAGGAAATCGAAAATCTGGTGCTGGAAGAAAATGTGGTGGACTGGGTATTGGGTCGCGCCAAGGTTTCCGACAAGGCACTGGCTTTCGCAGAATTGATGGGGAGCTAAGATGCATCATTACCAGGAGCCGCAAAATATCGGCATGATTCCAATGGTTGTCGAAACCAGCGGACGCGGTGAACGGGCCTATGACATTTATTCGCGTCTGCTCAAGGAACGAGTTGTGTTCCTGGTGGGTGAGGTTAACGATCACAGAGCGAATCTGATTGTGGCGCAGATGTTGTTTCTGGAGTCTGAAAATCCGGACAAGGACATCCACTTCTATATCAATTCGCCCGGTGGTTCAGTCACGGCGGGTATGGCGATTTACGACACGATGCAGTTCATCAAACCTGCCGTCAGCACATTGTGCATCGGCCAGGCGGCCAGCATGGGTGCGTTTTTGCTGACAGCGGGCGAGAAGGGCAAGCGTTTCGCCTTGCCCAATTCGCGCGTAATGATTCATCAGCCTTTGGGTGGTTTCCGTGGACAAGCCTCGGATATCGAAATTCATGCACGCGAAATATTGTATTTGAAACAGAAGCTGAATCAAATGCTGGCTTTCCATACCGGACAGACGGTTGAGGCAATCGAGCGCGATACGGATCGCGACAACTTCCTCAGTGCAGCGGATGCTGTTGCCTATGGTCTGGTCGATCAAGTGCTGGAAAAGCGTGTTTAACGATAACTAGATAGAGGGTTAATATGGCTATCGATAAAAAATCAGGCGAAAAACTGCTTTACTGTTCATTCTGCGGCAAGAGTCAGCATGAAGTGAAGAAGCTGATCGCGGGACCTTCCGTGTTCGTGTGCGACGAGTGCATCACGTTGTGCAATGACATCATGCGCGAAGAGATTCAAGGTGAGGCTGGCAAGGAAGACAAGTCCGACTTGCCAGTGCCGAAGGATATTTGCGCGACACTCGATGAGTATGTGATCGGTCAGGAACGCGCGAAACGTATTTTGTCGGTGGCGGTATACAACCACTACAAGCGGCTCAAGTGCAACACGAACGATGGCGTTGAGCTGTCCAAGAGCAATATTTTGCTGGTAGGCCCGACAGGTTCCGGCAAGACGCTTCTGGCGCAAACGCTGGCACGCATGCTGGATGTGCCGTTTGTAATGGCGGATGCGACCACGCTGACCGAAGCGGGTTACGTGGGCGAGGATGTCGAGAACATCATTCAGAAGCTGTTGCAGGCTTGTGACTATAACGTCGAGAAGGCGCAGCGCGGCATCGTCTATGTGGATGAAATCGACAAGATTTCCCGCAAGTCGGACAATCCGTCGATTACCCGCGATGTCTCAGGTGAAGGCGTGCAGCAGGCATTGCTCAAGCTGATCGAGGGTACCAAGGCATCGATCCCGCCGCAAGGTGGCCGCAAGCATCCGAATACGGGATTCTTGCAAGTCGATACCACCAATATTCTGTTCATTTGCGGCGGGGCGTTCGATGGTCTGGAAAAGGTCATCCGCAATCGCTCCTCCAAAGCCAGCATAGGATTTGGTGCGACCATCAGTTCCAAGGATGAACGCAAAACGGGCGAAACGTTGCGCGAAGTTGAGCCGGAAGATCTGGTCAAGTTTGGTTTGATTCCGGAGTTTGTCGGTCGCCTGCCGGTGATCGCAACGCTGGAAGAACTGGATGAAGCTGCAATGAAGCAGATCCTCACCGAACCCAAGAATGCGCTGACCAAGCAGTATCAAAAGCTGTTTGCGATGGAAGGCGTTGAGCTTGAGTTCCGTGAAGACGCGCTGCTGGCGATTGCCAAAAAAGCGTTGGCACGCAAGACCGGGGCACGCGGTTTGCGCTCGATTCTGGAGCAAGCCCTGCTGGATGTGATGTTCGATCTGCCGTCGATGGATAATGTCAGTAAAGTGGTGCTGGATGATTCCGGTGTTGCGGGTGAAATCAAACCCATTATCGTCTACGCTGATACGCCGATCGCAGCCTGATTCTGTCTGAGTATGGCCTGAAAATCTCGGAAAGCCGGTTTTATTCCCGGTTTTTCGAGTTTTTTCATTTATCTTGTCCCAACAGGGATTGAATTCGCTCAAGCTATCCCCATTTACCGTTTCTGACAACGAATAGGTTATTGCCATGTCTGAACAAGATACCCAAATTGAACTTTATCCACTGTTGCCGCTGCGCGACGTGGTTGTATTTCCGCACATGGTTATTCCGCTGTTTGTCGGTCGAGCCAAATCGATCAAGGCACTGGAACTGGCGATGGAGGCGGGTAAGTCTATCGTGCTGGTCGCGCAGAAAGCGGCCTCCAAGGATGATCCGGGAACGGATGATTTGTTCACGATCGGCAGCATGGCGAACGTCCTGCAAATGCTCAAACTCCCCGATGGCACGGTGAAGGTGCTGGTCGAGGGTACGCAACGCGTCAACATCTTGCGTGTAGACGATATCGACAGCCATTTTGTGGCTGAAGTCGAGGTTGTGGCTTCCGTTGAGGGCGAGGGGAGCGAAACCGAGGCGATGCGGCGTGCGTTGATCGCGCAGTTCGAGCAGTTCGTCAAACTGAACAAAAAAATTCCCCCGGAAATTCTGTCGTCCCTTGCAGGGATTGATGACGCCGGTCGTCTGGCTGATATTATCGCCGCGCATCTGCCGCTCAAACTGGAGCAAAAGCAGGAAGTTCTGGAAATTTCTGTGGTACGCAAGCGTCTGGAGCACTTGCTGGGATTGCTGGAAGGCGAGATCGACATTCTTCAGGTCGAGAAACGCATCCGGGGGCGCGTCAAGCGCCAGATGGAAAAAAGCCAGCGCGAGTATTATCTGAACGAACAGGTCAAGGCGATCCAGAAGGAGCTGGGCGAGGACGAAGATGGCGCGGATTTCGAGGGCCTGGACAAGAAGATAAAGGCAGCTGCAATGCCGAAAGAGGCGCGCACCAAGGCCGAAGCTGAATTGAAAAAGCTGCGCATGATGTCGCCGATGTCTGCGGAAGCGACCGTGGTGCGTAACTACATCGATGTGCTGATTGGTCTGCCGTGGAAGAAAAAGACCAAAATCAGCGCGGATCTGAAGCAGGCCGAAGTTGTGCTGGAAGAAGATCACTACGGGCTGGATAAGGTCAAAGAACGCATCCTGGAATATCTGGCAGTGCAACAGCGTGTTGACAAGCTCAAAGCGCCGATCCTGTGTCTGGTAGGCCCGCCGGGTGTGGGCAAGACCTCGCTCGGTCAATCCATCGCGCGTGCCACCAATCGCAAGTTTGTGCGCATGTCGTTGGGCGGGGTGCGTGATGAATCCGAGATTCGCGGTCATCGCCGCACCTACATCGGTTCCATGCCCGGCAAGATATTGCAGAACATGAGCAAGGTCGGGGTGAAGAATCCGCTGTTCCTGCTCGATGAAGTGGACAAGATGGGGCAGGATATGCGCGGCGATCCGTCTGCGGCGTTGCTCGAAGTGCTCGATCCTGAGCAGAACAGCACGTTCGTCGACCACTACGTCGAGGTGGAGTACGACCTGTCGGATGTGATGTTTGTCGCGACGGCCAATACGCTGAACATACCGGATGCCTTGATGGATCGCATGGAGATTATCCATGTTTCCAGTTACATGGAAGACGAGAAGATCAACATCGCTACCCGTTATCTGGTGCCCAAGGCGCTGAAAAACAATGGCCTGAAAACGGATGAGATCACCATTGCCGAGACCGCGTTGCGCGACATCGTGCGCTATTACGTCAGGGAAGCGGGTGTGCGCGGGCTGGAGCGTGAAATTTCCAAGATTTGCCGCAAGGTTGTGAAGGCGCTGTTGTTGAAAACGCGTGACAGCAAAGTTGTGGTCAATTCGCGCAATCTCGACAAATACCTGGGCGTGCGCCGTTATTCCTACGGTGTAGCCGAGAAGCATAATCAGGTAGGACAGGTGACCGGGCTTGCGTGGACAGAAGTCGGCGGCGAATTGCTGACGATCGAAACGGTCGTGTTGCCGGGCAAGGGTAAAACCACGACCACCGGCAAGCTGGGCGAAGTCATGCAGGAATCGATTCAGGCCGCCTTAAGCGTCGTGCGCAGTCGCACCAAGCGCCTGGGGATAGATGATGATTTCTACCAGAAGACTGACCTGCACATACACTTGCCGGAAGGCGCAATCCCGAAGGACGGGCCGAGTGCGGGTGTGGGGATGTGTACCGCGATGGTATCTGCGTTGACGGGGATTCCTGTGCGGGCGGATGTGGCCATGACCGGTGAAATTACCCTGCGCGGTGAAGTGTTGCCGATCGGTGGTTTGAAGGAAAAACTGATCGCAGCCCAGCGCGGCGGAATCAAGACGGTATTGATTCCTGAGGAAAACGTCAAGGATCTGGCTGAAATCTCGGACAATGTGAAGAACAAGCTGGACATCCATCCGGTTAAATGGATAGAGCAGGTGCTGGATATGGCGTTGGAGCGTAAGCCCGTGCCGCGTGAGGACACCGTACCCGTTGCTGATTTAGCGGTTGATGCGGCGTTGGCTAAACCTGTCGTTGCGACCAAGCATTGAGTTTGCTTAATGTTTGGTGAATTTTCATATTAAACTTGACCAAAGCGCCTCGGCCTTGATATAAAGCCGCCTCTGGTGGCTATCTAATCTTAACGACGCGCGAAGGGAACTTACGTGAACAAATCTGAACTGGTTGACGCAATTGCGACATCTGCTGATATTTCGAAGGCTGCTGCCGGTCGTGCCTTGGACGGTGCGATTGAAGCCATTAAAAATGCGTTGAAGAATGGCGAGGAAGTCAGTCTGGTGGGTTTCGGGGCGTTTACTGTTGACGAACGCGCTGCTCGTGCGGGTCGCAATCCAAGCACCGGTGAGGCGATCACTATCAAGGCTGCGAAAGTTCCTAAATTTCGTGCTGGCAAAGGTTTGAAAGATGCTGTAAACTAGCGTTCTTCGTCGGGTGCTTAGCTCAGCTGGTAGAGCACCGCCCTTACAAGGCGATTGTCGGCGGTTCGAACCCGTCAGCACCCACCATAAAGAGCCGGTTTCATGTGGCTGGTAGTAAATAGTAGTAAGTGACAAGCGGTACAAGTTTTGGAGTGGTAGTTCAGTTGGTTAGAATACCGGCCTGTCACGCCGGGGGTCGCGAGTTCGAGTCTCGTCCACTCCGCCAAATTGAGGCGAACGAAAGTTCGCCTTTTTTCATATCTGTCGTTTATAAATTTCACCTGGGGTTGCTATGTTTGATTTTGTTCATGAGAAAAGAAGATTTGTGCAAATAGTCCTGTTGTTGATTATTTTGCCTTTTGCGTTCTTTGGTGTGGATTCATATCGCCACTCAGGTGATAGTGACGCGCCCGCAACTGTGAACGGAGCAAAAATTACCAAGCAGGAATTTGACACAGCCTTGCGCCAGCAGCAGGACAAGATGCGCCAGATGCTGGGAGCGAATTATGATCCGGCCATGTTTGAAAAAGCCGAGATGAAACAGGCTGTTCTGGATAACCTGGTTGCGCAACGCTTGCTGGTCGAACGTGCAAAGTCGGCTGGTTTGACGGTGACAGACGAGCAGATCGCACAGGTGATCAGCGGTATCGATGCATTTAAAGAAGGCGGTAAATTTGATAAGGCGCGCTACACCAGCGCACTCGCAAGTCAAAACATGACGCCGATGATGTTCGAGGCGCGCGTAAAAGACGAGTTGACCAGCCAGCAATTGCGCGAAGCCTATACCCAGAATGGTTACGCTGCCAATACGGTGGCAGACAATATCATCGCGATAAATGAACAGCAGCGCGTCGTGAGTATTGCACAGGTTTCACTGCAATCTTTCCTCGCTCAGGCAAAAGTCGACGATACTGAAATCAAGAGCTACTTTGACAAAAATCAAAAAGAATTTGAGGTGCCTGAGCAGGCTAAAGTTGAATACGTAAAGTTTTCAATCAAGGACCTGATGGCTAAGGCCGATGTCAAGGCTGAGGACGCACGTAAATATTATGATGAGCATCAGTCTGAGTTCGCAGCACCTGAGCAGCGTCAGGCCTCGCATATCTTATTGACTGTTGCAGCGACAGCTCCTCAGGCAGAGCAGGACGCCGTCAAGGCTCGCGCCGAGCAGTTGCTGGGGCAGGTCAAAAAGGATCCGGCAAAGTTTGCCGAGCTGGCCAAACTGAATTCACAGGATCCCGGATCGGCTATGAATGGCGGTGATCTGGGGCTGTTCGGTCGCGGCATGATGGTCAAACCGTTTGATGACGCCGTATTCGCGCTCAAGCCGGGTGAAATAAGCGGGTTGGTGAAATCCGATTTCGGTTATCACATCATCAAGCTGACCGCGATCAAGGCATCGCATGCCACGCCGTTCAATGAGGTTCAGGATGGGGTTCTGGCCAAGCTGCGTCAGCAGAAGGCCGCTGATGCGTTTGCCGAACTGGCAGACAAGTTCAGCAATACCGTCTATGAGCAGAGCGATACCCTGAAGCCTGCCGCCCAGTTGGCAGGTGTCAACGTCGAGCAAAGCGCGTGGCTGACCCGTGGTGTGGCAACGGATGAGATTTGGACAGCCAAGATGCTGCAGGCCGTATTCAGCGATGATGTGATCAAAAACCATCGCAATACGGCTGCAATTGAAGTCGCTGCCAGCACGTTGGTCGCTGCGCGCATGCTCGAACACAAGCCTGCCGCTGTTCGCGCCCTCGCTGATGTGACAGATTTGATCAAAAAGAAAATAATTAGTAAAAAAGCACTGGACATGGCAGTAAAACAAGGTAGAATGCTGCTCGGTCAATTGCAGCAGGGCACTAAGCCTGCTCTGGATTGGTCGGTTGCTCAGACGATTACTCATGCTCAACATGGTGCGCTGGATGTAGCAATGGTTCGCCAGTTGTTTCAAGCAGACAGTACTAAATTACCCCAGTATGTCGGTGCGGAAGCTCCTCAGGGCGGCTTTGTTATTGTTCGCATCGATGCCGTTAAAAACGGTGACAAGCCGGATGATGTGAAGCGTAGTCGTTATGCGCAGCAGTTGCGCCAGATGACCGGTGAAGAAATGTTTCAGGCTTACATGGCTGATGCAAAGAAGAATGCAAAGATTAAGTTGAAGTTGCCTGAAGCGGCGACTGAAACAGAAAAGCCTTAGGGCTTTAGATGTAGATACGGGTGCTTAGCTCAGCTGGTAGAGCACCGCCCTTACAAGGCGATTGTCGGCGGTTCGAACCCGTCAGCACCCACCAGAAAAGCCAGTAGCTAATGGCCAGTAGCAAGAAGTAGCAGTTTTGGAGTGGTAGTTCAGTTGGTTAGAATACCGGCCTGTCACGCCGGGGGTCGCGAGTTCGAGTCTCGTCCACTCCGCCAACATTAAAAGCCGTTGAGAAATCAACGGCTTTTTTCTTTTTCAAAATCCAGAAAATAATCGCTGATTCCGGCAATCATTGGCATTCTGTCGAGATTGTGTTCAGCGCGATATGTGGCTCCGTCATTATCGAATCAATAGCGGGATCAGCTACCCTTCCAGACTTGTGTTAACTGCACCTGTCAACATAACTGTCAGGTGCGGAGCGACGCGCGGCGTCGGTTGCGCGAGAGCGTCATCTTAATATTCACGGCCGTGTCGTCAGTAAGTTCAGGTTGGCAGGCAGCCGACCTGTGTTTCCCTGTGCCGGCCGTCTCAAGGGCGCTCAGGCTGTCAATCAGGCCGGCTAACGCAGCTTAACCGGTGTCGGAACGCCTACTGGTAACGCAATGCCTCGATCGGGTCGAGCCTGGCGGCTTTTCTGGCCGGATAAAAGCCGAAGAAGATGCCTACCGTCGCAGCCACGCCGAACGCCACCAGCACTGAGCTGCCTGAGATGATGACCATGGTTCCCGTCATCGCCTGAGTCAGCAGGGCGCCGCCTATCCCTAACAACAAGCCGATGAAGCAACCGACGACAGAGATAATGATGGCTTCGAGCAGGAATTGCAGCAGGATGTCGCGCTCCCGGGCGCCGATGGCCATGCGGATGCCGATTTCGCGGGTGCGTTCGGTGACCGAGACCAGCATGATGTTCATGATGCCGATGCCGCCCACCAGCAGCGAGACCGATGCGATGGCTCCCAGCAGCAGCGACATCACACGGGTACTTTCGGCGGCGGAATCGGCGACAGCGGTCAGGTTGCGCAGCGAAAAATCGGCGTCCATTCCTTCGCGTATCCGGTGGCGCTGGCGCAGCAGTTCGGTCATGGATTTTTCAACGGCAGGCATAATCTCCTGGGTGGTGGTCTGCACCATGACCATGCGCACGGTCCCCGGGAATGGCGTGCCGAACACGTTGCGTTGTGCGGTGGTGAGCGGGATGATGATGGTGTCATCCTGATCGCGTCCGTCCATGCCCTGACCCTTCGTGCCAAGCAAACCCAACACGGTGAACGGACTTTGCCTGATGCGGATGGTCTTGCCGACCGGGTCTTCATCGCCGAACAGATTCTGCGCGGTGGTCTGGCCGATCAGCGCGACACGGGTGGCCGAGCGTACATCCGATGCCGTGAAGGCTGAGCCTGCGGCCAGCGGCCAGGAGCGCGCATCCAGATAAGCCGGTGTGCTGCCGATGATGGAGGTATTCCAGTTGTTTGGCCCGTAGACGATTTGCGCGCTGCCCGGATGGATCGGGGCGACGGTTTGTACGCCGGGCAGTTCGGCAATTGCGTTCGCATCAGCGACCGTCAGTGTCAACGCACCTCCGCTGCCGGTGCGCACGCCGCCAGCCGAACTGCTGCCCGATAGCAGGATGAACAGGTTGCTGCCCATCGCGCTGATGGATTTCTGGATCGCGTATTGTGCACCCTGGCCGATCGACATCATCAGCACCACGGCACCCACGCCGATGACCATGCCCAGCATAGTCAACACGGTGCGCATGCGGTTTGCCCCCATTGCGCGCCAGGCTTCTCCCAGCATTGCGAGCGTCATGCTAATAACCTTTTTTCATCCACGAAAAGCACGAAAGACACAAAATAAATCAAAAACTTACTCTTGTGCAGCAAGTCACCAGTAAGGTGAAAAACGAAATTGTAATATCTGTTTGAGTTTTTGCGAGTTATCGCCCACTGGGCAATATCACAGCCTAAATCATTTGCGAGTACCCGCTGTGCGGATTGTCTGCTTATACTGTTTCGTGTTTTTTCGTGTATTTCGTGGATAACTGTTTTTTCAATATTCATGAGACCAGCTCCTGCGTGGCCAGGTCGCCGACGATGCAGCCGTCATAAAAGCGCACCTGGCGTTTGGCGTGACTCGCGATGTCGTTTTCGTGCGTGACCAGCACGATCGTGATTCCTTCGATATTTAACGCCTCGAACAAAGCCATGATTTCTTCCCCGGTGTGGCTGTCCAGATTGCCGGTAGGCTCATCTGCCAGCAGCAGGCGAGGGTTGTTTACCAGCGCGCGGGCAATCGCCACGCGCTGCTGCTGACCACCCGAAATCTGATTGGGCAGTGAGTCTGCCTTATCACTCAAACCAACTTTTGCCAGCATCTCACGGGCGCGTTGTGATCGCTCTTTCAGTTCCAGGCCGGCATAGATCAGCGGCAACGCAACGTTATCTTGCAAGGACATGCGCGGCAGCAGATTGAACCCCTGAAAAACGAAACCGATGGTGCGATTGCGCAGCAAGGCCAGTTCGTCGCGGTTAAGCTCAGCGACAGAGCGCCCGTCCAGCCTATAGCTGCCGACGGTCGGCGCATCCAGACAACCCAGAATATTCATGAAGGTGGATTTTCCCGAGCCGGACGGCCCCATGATGGCGACAAATTCACCTTTGACGATTGAAAGGTTCACGTCCTTCAATGCAGGGAACAATCCGGCAGAGGTTGCGTAGGATTTGCTCAGACCCTCAATCTGAATGACCAGGTCAGACATCAGAACATTCTCATGCGTATCGGTTGTGATCCGCTGCCTTGCGTGCCGTTGGCAGCTTGCGCATCACTGATCACCAGCTGGTCACCCGCGTTGAGTTCTCCCGAAATGATCTCGGTATTACGGTTGTCGGTGATGCCGAGTTTAACGTTGACGGGTACAAGCTTGCCATTTTTCAGCACATACACTCGTCCGGAAAAGATATCGCGCTTCGGCTTGCCGGGATCGCCACTCGTGGCATTGTCGCGCGGTTTGCTGGTCTTGTCGGCGTTGGCCGGTTTGAAACGCAGCGCGGCGTTGGGAACAATCAACGTTTCTTTTCGTTCGGCTACCGCGATGCTCACATAGGCCGTCATGCCGGGCATCAAAATCAGTTCCGGATTGGCGACATTGATCACAACATCGTAGGTTATGACGTTTTGCTGGTTGGTCGGGTTCAGGCGTATCAGACGAACCGCACCTTTAAAATTCTGATTCGGGAAAGCATCCACGGTGAAGCGAACCGCCTGTCCTACGCGGATGCTGCCGATGTCGGCTTCTGCGAAATTGGCATCGATCTGCATCTTGGCCAGATCCTGCGCAATCTTGAACAGCGTCGGTGTCTGCAAGCTGGCCGCCACGGTTTGCCCTACATCTACCGAGCGATCCACGACCACGCCGGATACTGGTGAACGTATCACCGAGTAGGCAAGGTTTGCGCGGTCCTTCTCTACCGTCGCGTGCGTGAGGTTCAACTGTGCTTCCGCCGCTTTCCTGGCCTGTACTGCGGTGTCCAGTTCCAGACGCGAGGCGTATTCCTGTCCGAACAGATTACGGGTGCGCGCCTCATTGGCGGTCGCCAAGTCAAGCGAGGCATTCGCACTTTGCACGTTGGACAGGCTTTGCTTTAGCTGGGCTGCGAGCAGTGCATCATCCAGTTCCAGCAGAACCTGTCCCTTTTCGACTGCGCTGTTGAAATCCACGTACAGTTTTTTAACGGTACCGGACACCTGGGTGCCGACATTCACCAGTGTCACCGGATTGATCGTGCCATTGGCGGAAACAGTCTGGCTGATGTTACCTTTTTCCACGGCTTGCAAACGATATTGCTGCTCGGGTGCAACCTGATTGAGTTGCCGGTAAACAACGTAACCCGCAACACTGAGGCAGGCTGCAATCAGCAACAGTTTAATTGGAGAGAGTAGTTTCATGGTTTGTGTGATGTGCTGATGTCCATTTCTGTCACGCTGTCAGGGAGGGTTTGTAACAATCCTGCATCCAGACTGCCCATCGCCTGGGCTAGCGTGGCGCGAGCGACGTTCCAGTTCAAGGCCGCTTGGATACGTTGCTGACGTGCGCTGGCCAGGGTGGTTTGTGCATTCAGCACATCCAGCATGATGCCCATGCCAGCCTTGTAGCGACCGAGTGCGACCCGTTCAGATTGTTCGGCATTGTCCAGCAAATCCGCCGTGGTGCGCCTGTTTTGCGCGGCCGTAATCAGGTTTTGATACGCGGTCCAGACGTCCAGAGCGACCTGCAAACGCAACCGTTCCAGTTGCGCTTTTCTGGTCTCGATTTGCGCCTCGGCTGCGCGTATCCGGTAAGTCGGCGCGAAACCGGAAAAAAGCGGTATGCTCATGCTCAATCCCAGCGTTGATGCATGTGTATTGATGCCTGCACTGTTGCTTTGATTGGCAGCGCCCGTCACGGAAATGACAGGTTTTCCCGCCGCGCGTGCCGCGTCTGCCGTAGCTTCCGCTGCCAGCACCGTCGCCTGGGCTGCCTGTAAATCGGGCCGGTTCCGCCGTGCTTCCTCTATCAGCGCAGCGATGTTCTGATCGAAGATCTTCAGCCTTTCCTCGTCAGGGGCAGCGGGCGAACCGCCTTGAGCCGCCACCAATGAAACATTCACATTGGCATCCAGAGCCAGTATGTTGGCCAGATTTCCCTGAGCAATTTTCATCGCGCCATTGGCAGTAATGCGATTCAGCGAGGCCTGTGAATAGGCCGTCTGCGCCGCGAGTTTATCGGCAGGGGTGGCGCTCCCCGCCAGATAGCGAGCATTTGCCGCCGCAAAACTTGCCTGTGCGGCACGCTCTGAAACGATAGTCGCATCGTACGCAGCAAGCGTCGCCCGGGTCTGGTAATACGCCTGAACTGACGTCAGGAACAGGGTTTGTACTACGCTGTCCTGGGTGGCAATCACCGATGCCAGCGTTTGTCGGGCATTTTCCAGATTGGCCGCACGTGCGCCGAAGTCATACAGCAGATAGGAAAGATTCAAGCTGGCGATGCGCTGACTGTTGCCGGGCGTGCTGCGGTTAGCGGACAGGGTTGCGCTGGCACTGGGCAGATAACTTGCGCGGGCCACGCCAACCTGGGCTGCCTGTGCCCGCGAATTGGCCCATACCTCGCGGGTCTGCGGGTTATTGCACAACGCGATATTCACCACACTCAGCAGATCGAGCGCGTAATCTGTTCGTGTATCCGCACAAGGATCGCCGACTGCACCAATCAGGTTCAACGCTGGTTTATGCGGCATTATCGCTTCTGTCGAAAACGGATCGGAAGTTTCAACGGCTGCAGCCCATCCGCACCACGACAGCGTGCAGATTGCCAGCAAGTTGGCAATTGGTCTGCTCGGTGGGAAACAGGATGGCTCCACCGGAACAAGACGTTTTAAGTGAGCGTACATGGGATAGATGCTGAATTTTGTATGCGCATTGTAACGGTTAGAGATTATTCGACAAGGCACAATCTGTAAGGAATTTGTAAGGAATTGTTTCGCCGTGTCAAATGCACAGATCGAGGACCTGATATTGCAACGCACGGAAGAATCAAAAAACATGCGTGACCAGTTTTGAAATCAATATGCAAGGCAAAGACGATGGATCATCGCTTCTTCATCGGCCGGGATGACCAGTGCGGGCTTGGTACCAGCACGGTCGATTCTGATGGCATTCGTCTGATTGGCGTCGCTGTCCAGGCAAAGCCCGAGAAAAGCCAGTGGCGCGCAAATTTGTTCGCGTATTCCGGATGCATGCTCGCCAATGCCGCCGGTAAAGACCAGCGCGTCGATGCCCCCCGCTTTGGCGGCAAGACTGCCGATCGCGCCGCTGACCTGGCGGCAGAAATAATCCACGGCAAAGCGCGCTGATGCGCTGGGGCTGCCAAGAAGATCGCTCATCTCGCTGCTCTCATTGTCGGACAGGGCCAGCAAGCCCATCTTATGGAACACGATATCGCGCAGGGTGGCGGGGTCGTGGCGCTGTGCCAGTTCCAGCATCACGCCCGGATCAAGGTCGCCGCTGCGTGTGCCCATAACGATGCCTCCTGCAGGTGTATAGCCCATTGTGGTGTCTGCTGATTTTAAATTTTGTAGCAGACACAGGCTGGCGCCACTGCCCAGATGGGCGACGACGATATTGCCGTTTGCCGCTGAGCCCAGCAGCGCGGGTAATCGGGATGCGATATGCGCGTAGTTCAAACCGTGAAAGCCATAACGACGCAGGGCGTATGAGGAGGGGATAGGCAGTCGACGGGCCAGTTCCGGCATGGTGACGTGAAAGGCGGTATCGAAGCAGGCGATCTGCTGTGCCGCAAAGCGTTTGCGGCACAGCACAAGCCCCATCAGGTTACCCGGCAGATGCAGCGGGGCAAGATGCACGATGCTCTTTAACCTGGCCAGCTCGGTATCATCCACCAGGCGCGCGGCATCGGTGATCTCGCCGCCATGCACGAAGCGATGTCCGATCAGATCTGGCTCGTCGCCGCCCAGGTCACGCATCAGCAGGTCGAAGGCTGGCGCATGATCCCTCAGGTGCTCGTAGCGAAAATTCCGCCGCGAGCCATCGGCCCCGAACAGGCTGGCCTTGATCGAAGACGAACCGCTGTTGATAGTCAATATGCTAGTCATAAGTTGTTAGTCGCTAGTTTATAGTTGGTGATGACTAGCCGCTAACGACTCGCGTCTAGCGACTGTTTTAGAACGGCCAGGTCCAGTTATCGACTTCCGGCAAGTCGATGCCATATTCGTAAGCATAGTTGCGGCAGTCAATCTGCTTGTTCAGCATCATCTCCTTGACGTGTGCGCCCGCTACCTGCAGTTGGGGGAGATGGTCGATCACATCGATCACCCGGCTAAAACGGTCGATCTGGTTCTGGATCGCCAGCTCCAGCGGTGTGTTGATGCTGCCTTTTTCCTTATAGCCGCGCACATGGAAATTCGGGTGGTTGTGGCGTCGGTAGGCCAGGCGGTGGATCAGCCAGGGGTAGCCGTGGAAGTTGAACATCACCGGTTTATCCTTTGTGAACAGGCTGTCGAAATCCCGGTCTGAGAGGCCGTGCGGGTGTTCGCTGGAAGGTGAGAGTTTGTACAGATCGACCACATTGATGAAACGTATCTTGAGATCCGGGAAATTCTCGCGCAGCAGCACCACCGCCGCCAACGCTTCCTTGGTCGGGATGTCGCCCGCACTGGCGATAACTACATCAGGTTCGACGCCCTGATCGTTGGACGCCCAGTCCCAGATGCTGATGCCTTTTGCGCAATGTTTGGCGGCGGCATCCATGTCCAGAAACTGCAAGTGTTTCTGCTTGTCGCAGACGATGACATTGATGTAGTCGGTGCTTTTCAGGCAATGATCGGCGATCGCCAGCAGGCAGTTTACATCGGGCGGCAGATAGATGCGTGTCACCTCGGGGCTCTTGTTTACCACCAGATCCAGGAAGCCGGGATCCTGATGGGTGAAGCCGTTGTGATCCTGACGCCACACGGTGGAGGTGATGAGCAGGTTCAGCGAAGACACGGACGCGCGCCACGGCACGACTTTGGACATGGCAAGCCACTTGGCGTGCTGGTTGAACATCGAGTCGATGACGTGGACGAAGGCTTCGTAAGTGGAAAAGAAGCCGTGACGGCCCGAGAGCAGATAACCTTCCAGCCAGCCTTCCAGTGTATGCTCGGAGAGCATCTCCATCACGCGGCCATCAGGCGACAGTTCGCCGCCACCCGCATCTTCCGGCAGATAGTCAGCAAGCCAGGTCTTTTTGCTTACTTCATAAATGTTGTCCAGCTTGTTCGAGCTGTTCTCATCAGGGCCAAACACGCGGAAGGTGTGCATGTTGTCCCGCATGATGTCGCGCAGGAATTTACCCAGCGGACGGGTATTCTCGGCAACGGTGGTGCCGGGCTTACTGACTTCGACGGCGTAGTCTTTACAATCCGGCATGCGTAGCGCTATGCGCAACAGCCCGCCATTGGCGTGCGGATTCGCGCTCATGCGGCGTTTTCCTTTCGGCGCCAGCGCTTTGAGTTCCGGGCGTAACGTGCCGTTTTCGTCAAACAATTCGTCTGTATGGTAGCTTTTTAACCATTCTTCGAGCTTGGCAAAATGCTCCGGTGTCTTCACATCGCCGATCGGCACCTGATGCGAACGCCAGAAGCCTTCCACCTTTTTGCCATCCACTTCCCCGGGCCCTGTCCAGCCTTTAGGTGAGCGCAATACGATCATCGGCCAGCGCGGGCGGATTGGCTTGCCGCTTGAGCGAGCCTCGGTCTGGATACGGCGAATTTCCAGCACACATTGTTCCATCGTGGAGGCCATCGCCTGATGCATGGTCGCAGGATCGCTGCCTTCCACGAAATAGGGCGTCCAGCCATAGCCCTTGAACAGGTTCTCCAGCTCTTCGTGCGAGATGCGCGACAGGATGGTCGGGTTATTGATCTTGTAGCCGTTCAGATGCAGGATGGGCAGCACCGCGCCATCCCTGATCGGGTTGAGGAATTTGTTGGAATGCCATGAGGTGGCGAGCGGTGCAGTTTCGGCTTCACCGTCACCCACCATCACAGTCACGATCAGATCAGGGTTGTCGTACGCCGCACCAAAAGCATGCGACACGCTGTAGCCCAATTCGCCGCCTTCGTGAATCGAACCTGGCGTCTCGGGTGTGCAGTGACTGCCGATACCGCCGGGGAACGAGAATTCCTTGAAGAACTGGCGCATGCCATCGATATTCTCGCTCTTGTTCGGATACACCTCGCTGTACCTGCCTTCCAGATAAACAGGACCCAGAACACCGGGCGCACCATGCCCGGGACCCGCCATGAAGATCGCATCCAGATCGTATTTGACGATCAGGCGATTCATGTGGATGTAGCCAAAGGCAAGACCCGGGCTTGATCCCCAGTGGCCCAGCAGGCGGTTCTTGATGTGTTCGAGTTTGAGCGGTTCGCGAAGCAGCGGGTTATCGCGCAGATAGATCATGCCGGCGGCAAGATAATTGCAGGCGCGCCAGTAGGCGTCGATGTGTTTGATTTCTTCTTGCGACAAGATCGTAGTTTGGGTGTTCATGGCGTTCACTCCTTGTATCATTGACCGTAGGTTAGCTTGAAGGGATTTTGTATTGTAGTTCCTTGATGTTGCAGAGTCATTAATTATTAACGTGAAATTTGTGCAGCGGTATCGCGCATATCTCTCGGTTGACGGCGAGTGGTTTGACCAGTTGCATCACAAGATAAGCAACAGGGTCGGCATGTTTTTCCTGCCTGCAAGCATCGTCACGGGGAAGAGATGCCGGCCGCATTGCGTTTGATTGACACGTTATTGCCATGCGCGGAGAATCAGCCGCTTGCGCGTTGTACTTCTATGCTCACCTTAAAGAAAGGATGAAGATGAATACCAGAGCGATACCGCAGCACCAGAAGGCAGGTATGACTAAAGAGGCGATCAGCGCTTCACTTGCCAATCATCTTTTTTATTCTCACATCAAGAATCTCCCCAACGCGACTACACGCGACTGGTTTCAGGCCGCAGCCCTTGTGGTGCGCGACCGCCTGATCGAGCGTTGGATGGAGACCATGCAGCGTTATTATGAGCAGGATACCAAGCGACTTTATTATCTGTCGCTGGAATTTCTGGTGGGGCGAACGTTGAGCAACGCCACGCTTAACCTGGAACTGGATGAGCAATTAAAGGCGGCGCTCTACGAGTTGGGACAGGAGTATGAGAAGGTTGCCGGGATCGAGGATGATGCAGCGCTTGGTAACGGTGGGCTCGGGCGACTGGCAGCCTGTTTCCTCGATTCCATGGCGACGCTGGATCTGCCTTGTTACGGTTACGGTATTCGTTACGAATATGGCATGTTCCGCCAGCGCATTGAGAACGGTGTGCAAGTGGAGCAACCCGACAACTGGCTGCGTTATGGCAATCCATGGGAGTTTCCGCGCCCGGAACTGTTATATCAGGTCAAGTTTCATGGTCATGTTGTTGAATATAAACATGAAGACGGTTCGTTGCATCATCATTGGGTGGGTACGGACGATGTGATGGCAATGGCTTACGACACACCGGTGCCGGGTTACGGCGGCAAGACGGTGAACAACATGCGGCTGTGGTCCGCGAAGTCTTCGCGTGATTTCGACTTGCGTTATTTCAATCAGGGCAACTACATTCAGGCCGTCGCCGACAAGAATGATTCGGAGACCCTCTCCAAGGTGTTGTATCCGAATGACACGACCGAGATGGGGCGCGAACTGCGCCTGAAACAGCAATATTTCTTTGTCAGCGCGTCGCTGCAGGACATGCTGCGTCGCTACAAAAAACATGCCGATAGCTGGGCGCAGTTGCCGGACAAGATTGCGGTGCAATTGAACGACACCCATCCGTCCATCGCCGTTGCCGAAATGATGCGGCTGCTGGTAGATGTGCATAAGCTATGCTGGGACGAGGCCTGGGGGTTGACCACGCGCATTTTCTCTTACACCAATCACACATTGATGCCGGAAGCGCTGGAGACATGGCCGGTATCCATGTTCGAAAGCCTGTTGCCGCGCCATTTGCAGGTCATCTATGAGATCAATCAGCGCTTTTTGCAACAGGTGATGCGCCAGTTTCCCGGCGACGTTGAGTTGCTGCGGCGCTTGTCCATCATCGACGAGGGCGGTGGTCGCCGCGTACGCATGTCGCATCTGGCCATCATTGGCAGTCACACGGTAAACGGGGTTGCAGCCCTCCACACCGAGTTGATGAAGCGCACCATCTTCGCTGATTTCGAGCGCATTCAACCTGGCAAGATCGTCAATATGACCAACGGCATCACCCCGCGCCGCTGGCTCAATCAGGCCAATCCCGGTTTGGCCGGCTTGATTAGCGGCCGGATCGGAAAAACCTGGGTCACCGATCTCGATCAGTTGAAAAAATTGCGCGATTTTGCCGATGATAGCGGGTTTCAGGGGCAGTTCCGTGCCGTCAAGCAGGCAAACAAAGGGCGCCTGAGCGACATGATCCGTAAGCAGCTGGGTATCGAAGTCAATCCCGAATCGCTGTTCGATATCCAGATTAAACGCATCCACGAGTACAAACGTCAGCTGCTCAACGTGCTGCACGTCATCACCTTGTATAACCGCATTCTTACCGGCACCCATCACGACAGTGTGCCTCGCACCGTAATCATCGCGGGCAAGGCAGCCCCAAGTTATGTGATGGCCAAGGATATAATCCGGCTGATCAATGATGTCGCCGATATCGTCAACAATGATCAAAGGGTGGGGGGGCGGCTGAAGCTGGTATTCATCCCGAATTACGATGTTTCCAACGCCGAGCGTATCGTGCCTGCGGCTGATTTGTCCGAGCAGATATCCACCGCCGGGACGGAGGCCTCTGGCACCGGAAACATGAAGCTTGCGCTCAACGGCGCGCTCACAATCGGCACGCTGGATGGTGCGAATGTCGAGATCAGGGAGGAAGTTGGGGCTGAGAATTTCTTTCTGTTCGGCCTGACCACCGAACAGGTAGAGGAGCAGCGCCGTCAGGGCTACGATCCACAGAGCTTCTATCACGGCAATAATGAATTGAAGCAGGTGATTGATATGATTTCAAACGGCTTTTTCTGTCCCGATGAGCCGGCGCGCTACCAGAGTGTCACCAATACGCTGCTTCATCACGGTGATCATTACCTGCTGCTGGCCGATTATGCCTCCTATGTCGACGCTCAGGACAAGGTGAGCGATCTGTACCGGGATCAACAGGAGTGGACCCGTCGCGCCATTCTCAACGTCGCCGGTATGGGAAAATTTTCCAGTGATCGCACGATACGTGAATATGCCGAACGCATCTGGCATGTCGCACCGGTGAAAGCAGGTGCAAAAAATCGGGCGGTCGGTTGAGTCTGTCCGGCAGGGTGTGGTCGGGACGGAGCATGATTTTTGGATGTGAATATTTAATGGGAGGAGAGTTTTATGAATAGAAGAGAATTACTTTTGGGCGGTATTGCGTTGGCAGGCGCCGCCATGGTCGGCAACGCACAGGCGGCAGAACATGACCACATGGCACATGAACACCATCATATGGTGCCTGTGAATGCGGCCATTGCTACGGCTGCTTCAGACTGTATTCAGAAGGGGCAGGTGTGCCTGAGTCACTGTCTGGAATTGTTGGGTCAAGGCGAGAAGGACATGGCATCTTGCGCTGCGAGCGTCAATCAGATGCTGGCATTGTGCGGCGCATTGCAGCAACTTGCCAATCAGAATTCCAAACAACTGCCGAAATTGGCAGCCATCGCGATGGATGCTTGCAACCTGTGTGAGGAAGAGTGTAAGAAACACGATAAGCATGAACAATGCAAGGCGTGTGGCGAGAGCTGTGCGGGCTGTGCACAGGCGTGCAAAAAACTGGCTGTTTGATTTTTTTCAGGTGTAATCCAGAACGGGCTGATTGATTTCAGTCCGTTTTTTAACGCGTAAAGTTTGTGTCAGCTGAAATACCCTCAAACTGCGACAATATGCCGCAGGGTCGGCACGAAATATTTTAGTAACATTGCATGGCTTTCTAACAGGAGAAGAACCATGCAATTGAAACGAATCACGCTTTGTGTCGCCCTGGCGTTCGCGCCGAATGCTTTCGCTGTCGAGCCGACAGAATTGCCGGACGTTGTCGTGACGGCAGAAAAGCTGCTGCCATCGAGTAATTATTCCGGTCTGGATAAACGCGGTTTGATGCAGCTGCGCACCAATACCAGCGACACAGCCAGATTGCTGGATGGTCAGCCGGGTGTCAGCCTTTACAGTGCGGGCGGCGTTTCAAGTTTGCCGGTGATACACGGTATGGCTGATGACCGGGTGCGCGTCAAGGTCGATGGCATGGATCTGATCTCGGCCTGTGCCAATCATATGAATTCACCGTTATCCTATATCGATCCTGCCAACGTCGGCAGCGTCAAGGTATTCGCGGGTATTACACCGGTCAGCATTGGCGGTGACAGCATCGGCGGGACGATACAAGTGGACTCCGCCGCAGCGGAATTCGCCAAGGCAGGGCAGGATACCTTGCTCAAGGGGCAAGTGGGTGCGTTCTATCGCAGCAACAACGCGGCCCAGGGCGGCAACATTACTGCCACCATCGCGGGCGAAGACTTATATATGCGCTACACGGGTTCTACCGTGCGTGCAGGCAATTACAAGGCCGGTGGCAATTTCAAGGCGCCGGGCGTTTCTGTCAATTCGCTTGCAAATGTCTATGTCGCGGGTAACGAAGTCGCATCTACCCAGTATAAAGCCAACAATCAGGCAATGGCTTTTGGCTTGCGCCGTGACAATCACCTGCTTGAGTTGAAGCTGGGCTTGCAAAGCATCCCATATCAGGGCTTTGCCAATCAGTATATGGATATGCTGAAAAACGACAGCCAACAAATTAACCTGGGCTATACCGGATCATACGGCTGGGGTGCGTTGCAGGCACGTGTTTACAGCGAACACACTCGGCATTACATGAACAAACTGGAGGCCACGCTTACCAGAACTCAGGTATTGGGTATGCCGATGGATACCGATGGCAAAAACACCGGATTCTCGGTAAAAGGTGATGTGATCCTGTCTGATCGCGATCTATTGCGAGTCGGTACGGATTATCAGCGTTATCGCTTGAACGACTGGTGGAGTTCGGCACCGCCTTCAATGATGATGTCACCCAATACCTTCTGGAACATCAACAACGGTCAGCGTGACCGTCTGGCTGTTTTTGCTGAATGGGAAGCTAACTGGAATCAAAAATGGTTATCGCAACTGGGGTTGCGTAGCGAGACCGTGACGATGAACACAGGTACGGTGCAAGGCTACAGCACGGCATCGTATGGAGATCCTCTGCTGGCAACGTCTGTGCCGGGTGCATTCAATGCGGCGAACCGCCAGAAAACCGACAACAACATCGATTTGACCGCGCTGGCGCGTTACACGCCGGACGAGCAAAAGACCTTTGAGTTCGGTTTTGCGCAAAAGACCCGTTCGCCGAATCTGTATGAGCGCTTTGCATGGTCAACTAACAACGCGATGGCGATGCACATGACCAACTGGTTTGGCGACGGTAATGGTTATGTGGGCAATCTCAACCTGAAACCTGAAGTTGCCCGCACCTTGAGCGGATCGGCCAGTTGGCATGATGATAATGGTTTTGAAGTGAAGGTTGCGCCTTATTACACCTATGTGCAGAACTACATCGACGCGGCGCGTTGTACTGTGGTCGCAGGCACGGCTTGTACCGCAGCAAATCTGACACTGGCTAATAACTTTGTCAATCTGCAATTCGTCAATCAAAACGCGCGACTGTATGGAGCGGATGTTTCCGCGCGTATGCCGATGGCCGAGGCAACCGGAGTCGGCAGCTTTGCAGCGACGGGTGTGCTGAATTATGTGAATGGCAAGAACCTGACTACCGGGGACAATCTGTATCACATCATGCCGCTGAACGCGAAGCTGGGCATCGAACAGCGCTGGGACAACTGGACGAACTCGGTGGAGGCGAAACTGGTCAGTGCCAAGACCAATGTTCAGGCGGTTCGCAACGAACTCAGAACAGGCGGCTATAGTCTGCTGAATTTGCACAGCAGTTATGAATGGAAACAACTGCGCTTTGATCTGGGCGTCGAAAACCTGCTCAACAAGTACTACGCCAATCCGATGGGTGGCAGTTACATGGGGCAGCTGCCTTCGGCTTATGGTACCAGCATGCCGGGTATGGGCCGTTCGATCAACGCTGGCGTGACGGTGAAGTTCTAAGCGCAGTTTGCAGTGACAGGAAACAACCGCCTTCTGGCGGTTGTTTCTCAGGCTTGCTGTCGCAGGTTTTAAAAAGGCACGGCAGGCAAACAAGCGGTAAAATCCACACTTTATTCCAAATAGTCATCCGGTATGTCGCCAGCCAACACAGCATTGCCAGCTATTCCGCTCCGTGAGCGTGTGGTCGTGCTCGCGTTGGTATTGCTGCTGCATGCCGGATTGGTTTTCGCCTGGATGATGCAGCCTGCGCTGCCGAAGCTGGTGTTGAACGAGTTGTCGGTATCTATCGCAATGCAGACGGCGGAGGTGGCCAAGCCGCAGGCATTACCTCAGCCCGCGATTCAGGCTCAATCCAGGACTAAGCACGCTGAAAAGCCGATCCAAAAACAGGCTGTGCAGCAAATTGCTGACGCCGAAGCGCCGTCTTTGCCGGTTGCGATCGCGCAACCGATGGCAGACTCACCTGCGATATCGAGCGCTCCTGTGACCGATACCGAGCCGGATTATAAGGCCCGTTATCTGAATAATCCGCGCCCGGCTTATCCGATGGCGGCCAGACGCATGGGCTGGCAGGGTCGTGTGATTCTCAACGTCGAAGTGCTGGCGGAAGGCGCATGTGGCGAGGTGAGCGTGCTGCACAGCAGCGGACATGAGGTGCTGGATAACGCCGCGATGAACACCGTAAAAAGCTGGCGGTTCGTCCCGGCCAAACGCGCCGGGCGTATCGTTACACAATGGTTTAAGGTGCCGATTGTTTTTTCACTTGAGGATAACGCTGTATGAATAATCTGTTTTCGGTCAATTCGTCCGTAGTCGCCGGCACCTTGCTGGTGCTGGTGCTGTTGTCGGTTACGACCTGGTCTATCGCGCTGCTGAAGCTGTGGCGGCAAGTGCAGGATCGCAAGCGTAATCATATTTTTCACGATGCATTCTGGGCTGCAGTCGACTGGCGCAGCGCGGAAGAGGTGGCCGTAAAAGGGGAGGGTGATGTTGCACGATTGGCAAAGGCGGGTTTTACTGAACTCAAGGTGTTGGGTTCGGACCGTCAGGATCTGATGCATACCGGTGCGCCTCAGGAATTGCTGGAGAGACAGTTGCGCCAACAGGTGCAGAATATCAAACGCTACCATGAGCGCGGCCTGGCGGAACTCGCAACGATCGGCTCGACTGCGCCCTTTGTCGGTCTGTTCGGCACGGTGTGGGGCATCATGCACGCACTGCAAAACATCGGGCAAAGCGGCGCGGCCTCGCTGGACGTGGTGGCGGGGCCCATCGGCGAGGCGCTGATCGCCACGGCTATCGGCATCGCCACCGCCTTGCCAGCGGTGCTGGCCTACAATTATTTCCTGCGCAATCTGAAGGTGCGCGTGAGCGAACTGGATAATTTTGCCCACGACTTCATGCGCCTGGCGCTGAAGCATAATTTCAAGGGGTGATTTTGTCCACTTCGTGGAACGATTTTGCCGGCTGGATTCCCGCCTTCGCGGGAATGACGTTCAGGGTATTGAGAGGGGAAAAGGAATATGGCTTTTGATAATGATTCCGACGGCGAGCTGATGAGCGAGATCAACGTCACGCCGCTGGTGGACGTGATGCTGGTATTGCTGGTGGTATTCATTATCACCGCGCCCTTGCTTAGTCCCCAGTCTCTAAAAATCAACTTGCCCAGGACCGATGCAGTACAACAACAGGATAAGCAAAAGCTGTTCAGTCTGGTGGTTGACGCGCGGGGCAATGTTGAACTGGAAAGCCAGCATGTCAGCGATGAAGCGCTGGCCGCGCTGTTACACCAGCGCTCGGCTGAGCCTGAGTTTCAATTGCAGATCGAGGCGGACAAAGCGGTGCCCTACGGGCGCATCGCCGAGCTGATGGCGTTGGCTCAACATGCAGGCGTCGCCAGACTGTCTTTTGTCAGCCTGGCGAAGTAGGCAATACACCGTTACACGTCCATTTCAGATCTGCGGAATCAGGTGAACAGTTTATGCTGGAAAGAGTAACGCACCAATTGCACGATGTTTTTTAAATCGAGTTTGTGAAGCAGGTTGGTTTTGTGCGCGCTGACGGTCTTTTCACTGATAAACAATTGCATGGATATCTCGTCATTGCTTTTTCCTTCCACAAGCAGTCGAAAAACTTCCAGCTCCCGGTTCGACAGAACAGACTCAAGATTCTTCGGGTCTGGCGAAGAAGAAGCATAGGCCAGTTTTTCGGCCATCAACGGGCTAAGGTATTTACCCGTTAACATGACTTTATGTATAGCCTCGAGCAGTATTTTGGGCGAACAATTCTTGCAGATATAACCCGATGCGCCGGCCTGAATGGCACGAGATACCACGCTCACTTCGTCATGCATGCTGAGTATCAGTATCAACAGGTCAGGATAGTCCCGCCGGATATGGTCAATTAAATCGATGCCGGATTCTCCCGGCATGTCCAGATCAAGCAACAGCAGGTCGACCTGGGTAGTCCGCAATTTTAACAATAGCTCTTCACCGTCAGCCGCTTCAGCCGCCACTTCAATGCCCAGCGCCCCATTAAAAAGATGCACCAGCGCAGCACGAATCAGTTCGTGATCATCCGTTATCAATACGCGCACATTCATAGAAAGCAACCTTACATTAATTTAGGATCTACCTCAGGATTCGTCTGCATTATTTCACAAAATTCCTGCGTGAAACGGCAGACTCATGCAAGTTCGCTAATTTGATCGCCATAATCACGGATTTAAACTGTGTCACGCTGCACTTTTTGTACTTGATAGTCTCGATTGGATCGGCCGCTGTAAGATTGTTCCTGAAATTTAATCAGCAAGGTTTTATTGTTTCATTCCGATACGATGTAGTACTATTCCTAGAATCTACAGCATGCATAAGTACAATCAATGAATACGTTATGCCTCAAGTCTGGATTTTTGCAAAAGCGATTCCTGTTTTTTATTGTCCCCGCTTCATTCCCTTTAATTGCCGTTGCTGAGCACTTTCCGGATGGGGGTGAGACTGAAAAAAAGCTGGCCTGCATCAGAAAAATCTCGAGGAAACTGACGTGACGGCAAGTACGCAGCTCACCGGTGTGCGTATTCTGGTAGCAGAAGACCATCCCATCAACCAGGAGGTGATAAGCGAAATTCTGACGCATGCCGGAGTTGTGTCATGCATTGCACGAAACGGCAGGGAGGCGCTTGATCTGCTGGGGCAGCAACACTTTGATTGTGTGTTACTGGACATCCAGATGCCAGTCATGGATGGATTTGAAACGATCAGGCTGATTCGTGCCAATCCTGCATTGGCAGGCATGCCGGTGATTGCCATGACGGCCAGTACATCGACTGAGGATCACAAGCGCTATCTGGCTGCCGGCATGAGTGATTTCATCGGTAAACCATTCGATCTCGATGTGCTCTTTGCCACGATTGCCAAATGGCTGGTTGCGTGTAAGCAGACTGTTTCCGATACCTCCGATGCGGTTTCAGTCGATACGGTAATCAACCTGTCCGTATTGGCTAAATGGATAGGCGACGACAAATTGACGTTGCGGGGTTTTTTCATCAGGTTTCTGGAGTCAGCGCGACTGGATATGACCAGGATTGACGCGGCACTTGAACGTGAAGATTTTGCGGTACTCGCAACCCTGGCTCACCACGTCAGCTCGCCTGCCAGAATGGTGGGTGCGATCGAATTTGCTGACCTGTGCCGTGCATTGGAAAAACATGGCAAGATCGAAGGCGATGTCAAACAGGCGCAGGAGATTATCAGCCAGATGCACACTATGCTGGATCGGATTACTGACCAAATAGACAAAGATTTAGCGTGATCTGAGACGGTCGGGCCTGCTTTGCAGCATGCCGAAGGAAGATTGCTTGCTTGCCGGCCGGATGGTTATGAGCTTAATCTGCCTCTGACAAAATCGATGTGCAGGCGCAGTTCATAGAACAGATGGCCGCAGGAAGCCGGCACGATGATTTTGTTGACCGTATGTTCGATGTGATCCAGGTGGCGCCGCAGCTCTTCGCGCCTTTCCTGATCAGCAGCAGGCTTGAATGCATCGCGTTCGAGATCCAGTAAGGCGCGGTACCAGCGGTAAATGCGCGATTCCAGACGCCAACGGTAGATAATCGGCACGAGTTGTAACGATGGAATCACAAACAGCGCAAGCGGCACGATGATCGTGAGCGCGCGCGTAATCAGACTCGCGACCCAGAAGGGGAAGGTGCGGTAGAGGAAACTTTTGCCTGATTCGTAGAAGCGAGTGGCATCCTCGCTGATGCGAAATTCGTGTTCCAACGGGGCGGGAAATTCACCGCGCTTCTTGAATGGGGACGCCGTGCCATGCACTTCTCTCGCAGCTTCAAGCAGCAGATCCGATAGTGCCGGATGAAGATCATCCCGTGCAATGAGTTCCACCGCAGGGCCAACCAGATACAGGTTTTCAGCGGGAATGTTCCGGCCCAGGTCGAGCGAGCCTTTGGGAACTTCCAGCTTGTTTAAATAGTTGATGCGGCGAGTATAGCCCTCTGCCTGGATGAAATTGAACAGGCGGATGTCCTGTGCGTGCATCAAATGACGCATCGAATCTATGGAGGTGGTTTCTCCCATCAGAAAAATGGCATCAACACGATTTTCCAGTAATGCCTGTTCCGGATCGATGGTAAGCGTATTGACCAAAGTGGTATTGCCCCCGGGCTTAATACCGTTGGCTTGCAGCAGTGTGCGTGCCAGCGTATCAGTGCCGCTGCCCTTCGGGCCCAGATATAGCCGCTGGCCCGTGAACTCGGATAGAAGATTTTTTGATGTGCCGCGATAAAAAATCATCAGCGGCTGGTATGAAATACTTCCCAGGGAAACCAGATTATCAGTGCTGGCGCCTTCAATTTGACCACCCAGTACAAACCCGATATCGACATCAACCTTCGGGTTGGACAACTTGTTAAAGTTATCCATGGAACCCTCCGATGACAGTATTTTCAGGGTGACCCCGTTTTTCGCCAGGATTGCCTTGTATTTTTCAGCTGTTGTTTGGAAAATACTGCCGACGGGCCCGCTGGCGATGGTGAGCGTGGTTGGGGCCGCCGCTTCCATGAACATAAAAACCATCGTGCTCAGCGCCAGGCCTATGAGCAGAATCACAGTTACGGTTACAACAATCCCCTGCCCAAAAAGCGCCATCAGTTTGGCGAGGGTTCTCTCAAGGTATATTTTTGGTGTTATCACGGTAATCCCGAAAGTTTATGTACGCTGATTTGCAACAAGCTACTTACTGTTATGTCAGGATGTAAATTGCTATTCCAGCCTTTGTGCATGGTTCGGCAAACAATAACATGAATCTCCGGCAAACAGACGGGTGTCAGGCTCATCCTGATTAAAGAGGATAATCCGGATTGTTGGGGTTTCCGGCACTTCTCATTTACAATCGCGATTGCCGACGAAATATCAGCATCGCCATCAAATCAACTACCAGCCATGACCAAACATACCACTCCCGATCACGCACGACTCGACCGCGTCGTCGCAGAAGCACGCAAACAAAGCGAAGTCCGTGAGGCGGGCTATCGCGAGCGAGCGCTCAAATTATATCCATGGATATGCGGGCGATGCGCCAGAGAGTTTTCCGGGGTGCGTCTGCGCGAACTGACGGTGCATCACAAGGACCACAATCACGACAATAACCCGGTGGATGGCAGCAACTGGGAGTTGCTCTGTCTGTACTGCCACGATAACGAACACTCGCGCGTGCTCGAAGAGGCGGGGAGGAGCCGTGGCGCTGCCGATCAAAAGCTGGCCACCCATAATCCTTTCGCCGACCTGCAAGCCCTGTTAAAGAAATGATCAGCTCGCCTCGTTAAAACGCTTAACCATGAGCTCCGCCTACCAGCAGCGTTGCATTCGATGTGTTGACAATAGATACACATCCTGAGATTATCCACATAGTGCATTTATTCAGGAGATTGTCATGCGGGATGCTTCCATTAACCTGCGCGCCCACGTTGAGCAGCGTGACCTTATCGATCAGGCAGCAAGGTTGCTGGGGAAAAATCGCTCGGATTTCATGCTTGAAGCCGCTTGCGAGAAGGCGCAGGGCGTCATGCTTGATCAGGTATTTTTTACCCTGAATGTGCAGGACTTTCAGCATTTCAATGAATTGTTGGACGCGCCACCTGCTGCCAACCCCGGGTTGGAGCGCTTGCTTGCAACTAATGCCCCGTGGGATTCCGTGACCGGGATTCACTGAATTGCGCATCGCCATGCAGGCTCCCCAGCCTCTTGCTCAAATACATGACCTGAGCGCTTTCGATTGTGGTGAGCCGGTTTTGAACGAATGGCTCAAGCGTCGTGCCTTTGCCAATCAGGTAACCGGTGCGAGCCGTATATTTGTTGTTGTGGGCGAGCGTAATCAGGTCTTGGCTTATTACGCATTGGCGGCGGGTGCGATCGCTCATGCCGAGGCTGTGGGCTCTGTGCGCCGCAACATGCCTGAGCCGATTCCAGTCATGGTGTTGGGGCGACTGGCTGTTGATCGTTCTTGTCAGGGTCAACAACTTGGCAGCGCTTTGCTCAAGGATGCATTTTTGCGCGCTGTCAGCGTGTCAGAAAATGTCGGCATCCGCGCGTTGCTGGTGCATGCGATCAACGATGCTGCCAGACAGTTCTACATTCAGCGAGGTTTTCATCCCTCATTGGTCAATCCTTATACCTTGATGCTGCGCTTGCCGGGCGCATCATCAGATAAGTCGAGTCGTTAACTGACAAGAGCAGGCAGGCTGTCAGTTTTGAAACCATCCCGACTTATTCTGGTCTGATGGTTTGGTATCATGGCGACCCTCGCCGCATCTTTGTCATTCCGTCCCGAAAAATATCCATATTTGATCCATGTTAAGTAAACTCAATTCCGTACAGCGCGAAGCGGCAATGTATCTCGACGGCCCCTTACTGGTGCTGGCAGGTGCCGGCAGCGGCAAGACGCGCGTCATCACCCACAAGATTGCCTATCTGGTGGAGGAGTGCGGCTATGCGGCGCGCAATATCGCGGCGATCACCTTTACCAACAAGGCCGCCAACGAGATGCGCGAACGGGTGGGGCATCTGTTGCAGGGCAAGAATTCAAAAGGTCTGGTGGTCAGCACCTTTCACTCGCTGGGTATGACGATCTTGCGCGCGGAAGCGAAACTGCTGGGTTACAAGCCGCAATTCTCGATTTTCGATTCCAGCGACACGTGGAAGATCATCAGCGAGCTGACCAATTCCGGCGACAAGCAGGAGATACGGGACATCCAGACGCAGGTGTCGAACTGGAAGTCGGCGTTTATCTCGCCGGAACAGGCGGTGGTGGTGGCCGACAGTGCCGAGGCTGAAGCTTATGCGCGCATCTATATGCGCTATCAGGAAACCTTACGCGCCTATCAGGCGGTGGATTTCGATGATCTGATCCACCTGCCGGTAGTGCTGTTCAATGAGCACCCGGAAGCCCTGTTGCGCTGGCAGCAGCGGCTGCGCTATTTATTGATAGACGAGTATCAGGATACCAACGATTGCCAGTACCAGCTGACCCGGCTGCTGGCGGGCAAACGCGCCGCGTTCACTGCCGTGGGCGACGACGATCAGGCGATCTACGCATGGCGGGGGGCGAGTATCGAGAATCTGCACAATCTGCGAACCGACTACAACCACCTGCGCGTCATCAAGCTGGAGCAGAATTATCGCTCCTCGCAGCGCATCCTCAAGGTGGCGAATCACCTTATCAATCACAATACCAAGGTATTCGAGAAGAAACTGTGGAGCGATCACGGCATCGGCGACCCGATCCGCATTTATGCCGCGAAGGATGACGCGCAAGAGGCCGAGAGTGTGGTGATGAAGCTGATCACCCACAAGTTCGAACACCAAACCAATTTTTCAGATTATGCGATTCTGTATCGCAGCAATTATTTGTCGCGCGCCTTCGAGGAGCAATTGCGCGCCCAGCGTGTGCCCTACACGGTCAGCGGCGGCAGCTCGTTCTTCGATAAGCCAGAGATCAAGGATATCACCGCCTATTTGCGGCTGATCGCCAACCCCGACGATGATCCGGCTTTCATCCGCGCCATCACCACGCCTAAGCGCGGCATCGGCAATACCACGCTGGAGAAGCTCGGTAGCTATGCCGGCACGCGCCAGATCAGCCTGTTTGAGGCGGCTTTCGAAGCGCAGATGGAACAGCTGCTACCCGCCCGTCAGTATGAAGACCTGATGGTTTTTTGTCGTTTCATCAATCGCCTGGAAGATCGTGCCGACTCGGATCCTTGCGGCGAACTGCTCGATGAATTGCTGCGCGCGATCAACTATGAAACCTGGCTGTACGACTCCCAGGAATCGCGTCAGGCTGAGGGTAAGTGGAAGAACGTCGAAGACTTTATCGGCTGGCTCAAGCGCAAATCCGAGGCGGATGAGAAATCGCTGATCGATATGGTGCAGATGATCTCGCTGATCAATATGCTCGAAGGCAAGGATAAGGAGCCGGATGCGGTTTCGCTGTCCACACTGCATGCCGCCAAGGGGCTGGAGTTTCCCCATGTGTTCATCATCGGTGCCGAAGAAGACATTCTGCCGTTCCGTGACAGCGATGCAAAAGGCATCGAAGAAGAACGCCGCCTGATGTACGTCGGCATCACCCGCGCCGAGCGCAGCCTGCAGATCAGCTACTGCACACGAAGGCGGCGCGGCAAGGATTGGGCGCTGTGCGAGGCGAGCCGCTTTCTGGAAGAAATGCCGCAGAGCGAACTGATTTATGCCGGTGGACATGCGGATGCCGCACCCGTGGTCACCAAGGATGAAGGCATGGACAAGCTCGCCCGTCTGAAGGCGATGCTGAATAAACCGGCGGCAGAATCATGAACGATAGTCTGACAGAATTAAGGCAGGCGGCGCTGTATTGGCTCGCCGAGCGGGACGCTGCACGCAAGGCGGCTGGGGTGCGGCAGTTGGCGCAAATCTGGGCATCAGGACAGCTTGCATTGGATAGCGCTGCGCTGCTGACCGCATTGCAGCCGGTTCCCGGGAATCCTGACAGGCCCGAACTGGTCGCGCCGCGCCTGGTAAAACGCCGCTCGATGGTCACAGCAGAGGGACGCGCCATCATGATTCATGCGCTGGTTCACATCGAATTCAACGCCATCAACCTGGCGCTGGATGCGATCTGGCGTTTCGCGGACATGCCAGCGGCCTATTACACGGACTGGTTGCAGGTGGCAGATGAGGAAGCGCTGCATTTTTCTTTATTGTCCGGGCATCTGCAAACGCAGGGACATGTCTATGGCGACTTCCCCGGGCACAGCAGTCTGTGGGAGATGGCTGATAAAACCCGCAGCGACGTGCTCGCCCGCATGGCGCTGGTGCCGCGCACGATGGAGGCGCGCGGCCTGGATGTCGTGCCGTCGTTGCGGGACAAACTGGCACAGGCAGGCGACATGGACGCAGCAGCGATCCTGGACATCATTCTGACGGATGAAATAGGTCATGTCGCGATCGGCAACCGCTGGTATGGTTACCTGTGCGAACAACGCGGTCTTGAGCCAATAAACACTTACACCAGTCTGGCAGCCGAGCATGCAGCTCCCGTGCCGCGTGGCCCGTTCAATTTGCCCGCCCGGCGGGCAGCGGGATTCAGTGAGTTGGAGTTGGCGGCGTTAACCGATTGAAAGGATGCGTTGGAATGCTTAATCCGGGGGCTTTTTAGCGAAGTAAATGTCTGGGTTAAAATGAGTCACAGCATTGGGCAGTGCTATCGCGAATCCGGAAATAAATACGCCGGTTAAAACAGATTCAATCGAAATGATAGTGGGTAAAAATGCCCAATAAACATTATCCATGGTAAATCCGCTATATTTTCCCGATGCCATGATCAACCAGCCATTCACGAGTGAGGCCAGCAGCATAGTCAGTGCGCCGCAAACATAACCATTCCACCACACAAAAATAAAATAATTGGCTTTGCCGTAGCGGTAAAACAGCTTTAGAAATAGCCTGCTGACCGCGATTGGCAGGATGATCATCACCAAGCCAATATTACCCAATGCCAGTATGCTGGTTCCGTTATGCAGCAGCGATACCAGCAAAATCATGCTTAACATCAGCGATGCAATTTGCCAGTCAAAAATCAGGAAACATAACGTCGCACCGAGCGGATGTAGCTTCAATCCTTCGCGCACCCCGACCGGGAATAACCACAGCACGGTCAGCCATAATGCCAAGCCGATCAACGCGCTGAACTGTTGGTTGTTGCCCCAGAAACTACGCCACGGAGCAGTCCACGCGGCGCGCAGCAAGATAAATGCAAAGAGATAATTGCTTATCGACAGTGCATCATGGCTAAAAATCTGTGCGTAAATTTCCATAGCTGAAAGGTGTGATTCAAGAGTGGCTGTGTTGGGTTTGTAGCAAGAGCTTGATTGTGCCAGCAATGCCAGTGAAAAAATCAAATTCATGCAATAACTATTTTGTTTTGCTGCATGCGGCGTGGCACAATCGCGGCTTGCACACTACCGAATCTAATTCATGCTGAGTTACCGTCACGCCTTTCACGCCGGCAATCATGCCGATGTGCTGAAACACTTCATCGAGGTGCAGTTGCTGCGCTATCTGGCACAAAAGGATAAACCGTTCTGGTACATCGATACCCATGCCGGCGCGGGTTGCTATTCTCTGGATAGCGGTTATGCCACGCAGAATGCCGAGTATGAAAGCGGCATTGCCAGGCTTTGGGATCGCGATGATATGCCCGCAGCCCTGGCCGATTATGTAGCGCTGGTCAAATCCATCAATCCGGACGGGCAGATGAAGCTGTATCCCGGATCCCCCCTGGTGGCTCAGGAGTTGTTGCGAGAAGGGGACCGGATGCGTTTGTTCGAGTTGCACCCCAGCGACAGTGAACTCTTGCAACAGAATTTCGCCGGATACGGTGCGCGGGTGTTGATGCAGACGGCCGATGGTTTTGGTGCGCTGAAAGCCTTGCTGCCGCCGCCGCCACGCCGCGCGCTGGTGCTGATCGACCCGCCTTATGAAGACAAACAGGATTATCAGCGTGTGGTGTCAGCACTGGGTGAAGGTCTGAAGCGCTTTGCCAGCGGCGTCTATGCGGTGTGGTATCCGCAACTGCAGCGCAGCGATGCGCGGCAATTGCCGGAACAGCTCAAGAAATTGCCGGTGAAGAGCTGGCTGCATGTGGCACTCAGCGTGCAAGGGCCGGGTGAGGATGGTTTCGGTATGCACGGCAGCGGCATGTTTATACTCAATCCGCCGTGGAATCTGCATGGCGTATTGACGGACGTGATGCCGTATCTGGTCAAGCATCTGGGGCAGGATGATAGTGCGTCTTTTACGCTGGAACAGCAGAATGACTAATGTCCTGTTTTGGTCGTGTTATTGTAAATATATGATTGTAAAAGTTTTTCTTTAAAAATGACGAAAATAATACTTGCCAGGCGTCTTGTTGAAACGTTGCCGTCCGCATCGAACGGGCTTTTTAATCCCTGGCGGGATTGCTGTCCTCATGACGCTGCCGGTAATGGTCCGGCCGAGAAACTGGACCGGTTGGCGCGCCATCTGGACTGCGACCCGGAATTTATTCTGGCAGGGGAGGCGCCCGGATACGCTGGCTGTCGCTACAGCGGCATTGCGTTTACCAGCGAACGCTTGCTGGGCGAAGGCGCTATTCCGCGTATTCCGGTTTTGTCCGGCCGACTGTCAACCAGACGGCTGCCATTCTCCGAGCCATCGGCCACCATCGTCTGGAAAACGCTCTACCGGCTCGGGATTGCCGAGCGCACCATCCTGTGGAATGCCTTGCAGCTGCACCCGCACCGCCCGGATGAGTTGTGGTCGAACAGAACGCCGACCCCGGCCGAGATACGCCTTGGTGAGCCGGCTTTGCGGATGCTGATTGAAGCTTATCCGAAGGCCAGAATCATCGCGGTAGGAAAGAAATCGGAAGGGCTGCTGCTGGGGATGGGCATCCCGACAGCAGGTTCAGTTCGCCACCCTGCCAACGGCGGTGCAACTGAATTCGCAGCGGGCCTGGCGAGGCTGATGTGAAGGCAGCGCGATTTTGTCCGCCCGGTTTGCATCCGCTTCGGGCACGTCATCGCGTATATGCTAAAGGGTGGCGGAGTATGGCATCTTGAGCGAGGATAAATTCGATCCGAAACCGATACTGGACAGCCTGCCGTTGCTGCCGGGCGTGTACCGCTATTACGATAACAAGGGTGCGGTGCTGTATGTCGGCAAGGCCAATCAGCTGAAAAAACGTGTCTCTTCCTATTTTCAGAAGAGTAATATTTCGCCGCGTATTCGCCTGATGGTGTCGCATATCGCGCGCATTGAAACCACCGTGACGCGTTCGGAAGCCGAGGCATTGTTGCTCGAGAACAACTTAATAAAATCTTTAAAACCACGCTATAACATCCTGTTCAGAGACGACAAGTCTTATCCGTATATCGTGCTGACCGGCGATCAGTTTCCGCGTCTGACCTATTATCGCGGCACGCCCAATAAACAGCATCAGTACTTCGGCCCATATCCGAACGCCTATGCCGCTAAGGAGTCCATGCAGCTGCTGCAACGGATTTTTCGCATCCGCACCTGTGAAGACAGCGTGTATAACAATCGCACAAGACCATGTCTGTTGCACCAGATCAATCGCTGTACCGCGCCCTGCGTCAATCTGATTTCAGAAGTGGATTATCAGACCGATATTCACTGCGCGGTGCTGCTGCTGCAAGGCAAACATCAGGAGGTTGAGCGCACGCTGACAGCCTCGATGGAGCAGGCGGCAGAGCAGCAGCATTATGAACAGGCCGCCGTACTGCGCGACCAGTTGCGCGCGCTGCATACCGTACAACAGAAGCAATTCGTCGAATCAACAGGCGGCACCACCGATGCCGACATCATCGCGCTGGCGATGTCCGGAGGACTGGTCTGTGTGAATCTGGCCATGGTGCGCGGCGGGCGTCATCTGGGTGATAAGAGCTTTTTCCCCGACCACGCCGAAGATATGGCGGCCGATGAGATCGTGCAGGCCTTTATCGCACAGCACTACTTGAGTCGCGCCGTGCCGCCCTTGCTGGTGCTGGCGGCTGAATTCGGCGCCAGACTGGACGGGCATCAGGATGAAACCCTGGCGCAGCTGTTAAGCGAGCAGGCCGGACATCAGGTGCGGATCAGTACGGCTGCCAGCGGCGAGCGGCGCCAATGGCTGGAAATGGCGCAACGCAATGCCGAACTTGCCTTGGGGCAACGCAGCGCGCAGCAAGGCGGTCAGCAACTGCGTCTGGACCGGCTGCGCACGTGGCTTGATATGCCGCACTTGCAGCGCATCGAGTGTTTTGATATCAGTCATACGATGGGGGAGGCGACGGTGGCCTCCTGCGTGGTGTACGAGAATCTCGACATGCGCTCGGCGCAATACCGGCGCTACAACATCAGCGGCATCACGCCAGGGGACGACTACGCGGCGATGCATCAGGCGCTGACACGGCGTTACCAGAAGCTCTCAGTGATACCTGAGTCCACAGGTCACGCTCGTGCGGTAAAAGATCAGGGCGCCCGGCCTGATCTGATTCTGATAGACGGCGGTCTGGGGCAATTGCATATCGCGATGCAGGTTATGCAGGAATTGGGCCTCGATCTGGCGCTGGTGGGTGTGGCCAAGGGGGTTGAACGTAAGGCCGGTATGGAGCAGCTGATTTTCCCCGACGGTGCGGCCAGGCAGCTGCCCGCCGATGATCCCGCGCTGCACCTGATCCAGCAAATCCGCGATGAGGCGCACCGCTTTGCCATTACCGGACACAGAGCACGGCGCGGCAAGGCACGCACCGCATCCAGTCTTGAGGAGATTACCGGGGTGGGGGATAAGCGGCGGCGCAGCCTGCTGACCCACTTTGGCGGTCTGCGCGAAGTTGCGCAGGCCAGCGTCGAGCAGCTCTGTCAGGTAGAGGGAATCAGCAAATCGCTTGCTGAGACGATTTACCAGCAACTCCATTAAATAAATCAACCAGGCTGTTGCTGAAGCGATTCACCAGCAACTACATTAAATAAATCAACCAGGCTGTTGCTGAAGCGATTTACCAGCAACTACATTAAATAAATAAACCAGGCTGTTGCTGAAGCGATTTACCAGCAACTACATTAAATAAATTAACCAGGCTGTTGCTGAAGTGTCTCACCAGCAACCACACCAAGGATATTGAAAAGTTGTTGCTGAAGCGATTTATCAGCAGCTACACTAGCGACCATGAAAATAAATATTCCAAATCTGCTCACCTGGTTAAGAATTTTGCTCATCCCGGTGTTCGTCACGGTCTTTTACTTGTCCGACAGCACGCTGAGCCCGCATTTGAAAAATACAATTGCGACGGGTGTATTTCTGCTGGCTGCGGTGACCGACTGGCTGGATGGCTATCTTGCGCGCCGCCTGGATCAGTCTTCCGCGTTCGGCGCCTTCCTCGATCCGGTCGCAGACAAGCTGATGGTGGCCGCCGCCTTGATTCTTTTGGTCAAATTAGGCCGCGCGGATGCGGTGATCGCTTTCATCATTATCGGTCGTGAAATTACCATCTCTGCTCTGCGCGAATGGATGGCTAAAGTCGGTGAAAGCAAGAGCACCGCAGTTTCCATGCTGGGGAAAATAAAGACGACCTTTCAGATGGTTGCAATCGCGTTGCTGCTTTATCACGAACAGTTGGTAGGGTTGGATTTTCAGGTGATCGGTTCGCTGCTGCTGTATATGGCGGCGCTGCTGACATTGTGGTCTATGGGCTATTATTTGATGATGGCGATGCAGAGATTGAAAGAAATATGAAATCAAAGCGTGAATCGGCGTTGCATTATCGGGCTGCATCTGTATAATGCGCAGCCTTCGGGGTGTAGCGTAGCCTGGTAGCGCGCCTGCTTTGGGAGCAGGATGTCGGGAGTTCGAATCTCTCCACCCCGACCAGGTTTTTTAGTTTTAGTCGTAATTTAGTTTTGCTGTTTCTGGCTGCATATGTATAATGCGCAGCCTTCGGGGTGTAGCGTAGCCTGGTAGCGCGCCTGCTTTGGGAGCAGGATGTCGGGAGTTCGAATCTCTCCACCCCGACCAGGTTTTAAGTAGTACTCTGGCCTAGAATCATTTGGGTTAGGCAAGAATTTGTGCCCATAGCTCAACCGGATAGAGCACCAGCCTTCTAAGCTGGGGGTTACAGGTTCGATTCCTGTTGGGCACACCAGTGTCTGCAGGTGCCGGATAGTTAGTCCGGAAAGTTTAATGGTGGCTGTAGCTCAGTTGGTAGAGTCCAGGATTGTGATTCCTGTTGTCGTGGGTTCGAGCCCCATCAGCCACCCCAAATTAAAAAAGCACTTAGAGCTAAAACTCTAGGTGTTTTTTTTTGCCTGAGACAATGGCAAGGCATCACCGCAGAACAGTGCCAATGGCTGACGAAAATTTATGCAATCATGCTGCAGCATGGCGGATTATCTGTCGGATACAGCTGTATTACCCCGGTAATTAAGTAAAGAAACTATCCCTAATCGTTAAGGCTGATATATTTTTCCATGAAATTATTTCCTAGCTCTGCTGAAATCGACAGTCTCTTCGCCAACGGCAATCCGGAAGATGTTTGGCAAAAAGCGACTGACATTATCAGGCGCATCAGCCCCGCATACGATGCCACTCTTGCGCGGATCATCTTTGATGATGTAATCCGATTATTTCGCGGTGAATATCCCGGTTATTGCGAGGTCAAGATGCTGTACCACGACCTGCAACATACGCTGGATGCTTTTTTATGCGCAGTTCGGCTGATGTATGGCGTGCATGTTTCCGGCTCAAAACTGACTGATGACGAGCTGACGGTAGTCATGATTGCCTCACTGATGCACGATGTTGGCTATGCGCAACGCAGAGGTGAAGAAAGTGGTACAGGAGCGCAATACACGCTCATTCATGTGGATCGCGGCATTGAATTTATGCAGCAGTACATCGTTGAAAAACATTTCCCCGCAGCCTATGTTGCGCCGCTGAAAGTCGTCATCCGCTGCACTGACCCTGCGATAAATATCACCGAAATCCAGTTTCCCGATGAGCGTGCACGACTGCTCGGAAAAATCCTCGGTACAGCCGATCTGGTCGGACAAATGGCCGACCGGAACTATCTGGAAAAATTGTTGTTTCTATACCTGGAATTTAAGGAAGGGCATGTCGGCAATTACCAGGACGTTCACAACCTGTTGCGCAACACGCAGGCATTTTATGAAGCAACCCAGCGGCGGCTTGGCGAGCAGTTCGACAACATTAACAGCAAATTGTCGTTCTATTTCATGGACTGGTATGGCGTAGAGACCAACTACTACCTGGAGTCGATTGAAAAGAACATCGCCTACCTCGCCAGGATCACCGCGTTCGACGACGCAACTCATCTTTCGATGCTAAAACGCCTCGGGAACCTGAAAAAACTGCACCCCTGACAAGTTTTACGACCGCGCGAATCTCCCAATCGCGTCAGGCATATTGGTATTTTGACTGCTGCCAAACATACCTTCCAGTACGGTTGGGCTTTCTGAATTTTCTGCATATCCCGTTCTTTGGATAAAGGTGCATAATCAGCACAGTACATTCCAGGATATCGCTCATGAACTACGACGTTCTCATCATCGGTTCCGGCCCGGCCGGACAACATGCGGCATGGCAGGCGGCGCGCATGGGCAAACGTGCCGCAATTATCGAACGCAAGCCCAATCTCGGCGGCGCCGGCCTGCAAACGGGCACCATACCCAGCAAGGCGATGCGCGAAGTGGCTTATCAGCTGACACGCTCAGGCGGGATGCGTCAGGCATTCGCACCCGACGGGCGCAGCCGTCATGGACTGCTGGCGGATGCTGTGCGGCGCAAGGAAGGGGTGATCGCCCAGCAGGAGTCGGTCATCCTGCAACGCCTGTTGCGTTCGGGAGTGGCCCTGATCCCGGGCGAGGCATCGTTTGTCGATGCACATACGCTGCAGGTCATAGATGCCGCAGGCAATACACGGCAGATTAGCGCACAGGCCATCGTGATCGCCTCTGGTTCGCGCCCGCGTCGTCCCGCTGACATTCCCTTCGATAAAAAGACGGTGCTGGATTCGACTTCGATCCTGAATTTGCGCCACCTGCCGGACAGTCTGCTGGTCGTGGGTGGCGGCGTGATTGCGTGCGAATTCGTCTCCATCTTCGCCGCATTGGGGGTGAGAGTCTGCGTGGTGGATAGTCATGCACAACTGCTCGCCTATTTAAGTGAAGATGTCGTGGACGTGCTGGCCGACAGTTTTCTCGGCATGGGCGTCACATTTCACATGCGAGAACGCGTCGCAGAAATTCGAAGCGAAGGCACTGGTACGGTCACGCGGCTGGAAAGCGGCAAAGAGATACGCACCGATGCCGTCCTTTATGCACAGGGGCGCGAACCTAACAGCGAAGGGCTACAGGTTTTTCGCGCAGGAATCAGTGTGAAAGACGGCTGGATCGAGGTCAATCAACATTTCCAGACCAGCGTGCCGCACATCTTTGCGGTGGGCGATCTGATCGGACGTCCTGCGTTAGCCTCGACCGGGATGGAGCAGGGGCGCGCTGCCGTGCTGTACGCCTTCGGTGGCGGGGAACATGTCACGGCTGAAAACCTGCCGATGGCGGTCTACACCATCCCTGAAATCTCCTATGTCGGCAAAACCGAAAAGGAAGTGCAGCAGGAAAACATACCTTATCTGATCGGCCGCGCCTATTTCAAGGACAGCGCGCGCGGGCAGATCATCGGCGACGCACAGGGACTGCTGAAGCTGATCGTGGATACGCGCAACGAGAAACTGCTCGGCGTGCATATCGTCGGCGAACAGGCCAGCGAACTGATCCACATCGGGCAATTGGTGATGAATTTGAACGGTACCGTGCGCGATCTGGTCAGCAATGTCTTCAACTATCCGACGCTCGCGGAATGCTACAAACTCGCCGCATTAGATTGCACGCATCAGCTGGAACTGCGAAAAAATCCTCAGAGTGCACAGGAAAACTTGCGGGAATAACGATCAGCGGTTTGCCACGTCTTCGATGACTTTGAGGAAATCATCGCCATAGCGCGCAAGCTTTCCCTGGCCGACACCGCTGATGCGGCCCATTTCGGTCAGGCTGTCGGGGCGCTGGTCGAGCATTTCCAGCAGGGTGCTGTCGTGAAAAATAACATAAGGCGGTACGCCCTGTTCGCGCGCCAGCGCCATGCGTTTTGCCTTGAGCGCAAGCCATAAGCGGTCTTCATTGGCGCCCGCAAACGGTTCGCGCGACTTGCCGCTGCTCTCGGTGCGTACGGATTTTCGCTTGACGGGTTCCGCGTCACGGCGCAGACAGATGCTCTGTTCGCCCCTGAGCAGCGGGCGGGCGGCGGGGGTCAGGCACAAGCCACCATAGGCTTCGATATCCGACTCCAGATAGCCGCCCGCGATCAGCTGGCGATACACGCTGCTCCATTGCTGTGCGGTGTGTTCTTTTCCGATGCCGAAGGTGGACAGCTGCTGGTGGCCGAATTTTGCAACGCGCTCGGTTTCTTTGCCCAGCAGCACATCGACCAGATGACCGACACCGAAGCGTTGCCCGGTGCGATATACGCAGGACAAGGCCATTTGCGCCTCTCTTGTGGCCTCCCAGGTTTGCACCGGCGTCAGGCAATTGTCGCACTCGCCGCAGTTCCCTTGATGTTCTTCGCCGAAATAACGCAGGATGGTCTGATGGCGGCAGGCGGTGGATTCGCAAAATCCCAGCAGCGCATCGAGTTTGTGCAATTCCACTCGTTTTCGCTCTTCCGGCGCATCGCCCTGGCTTAACATTTGCCGCATCGAGACCACGTCGCCCAGACCATAAGCCATCCAGGCATCGGCAGGCAGGCCGTCGCGCCCGGCGCGTCCGGTTTCCTGATAATAGCCTTCCATGCTCTTGGGCAGATCGATGTGGGCGACGAAGCGCACGTTGGGCTTGTCTATGCCCATGCCGAACGCGACCGTGGCGACCATGATCACCCCTTCCTCGCGCAGGAAGCGGCTTTGATTGGCAGCACGGGTGGCGGCATCCAGGCCTGCATGATAGGGCAGGGCGTCCCAGCCGAGATCTTTGAGCTTGGCCGCTGTTTCATCCACGCGCTTGCGGGACAGGCAATACACGATGCCCGCCTCGTTCGCATGTTCCTTGTCGATGAAGTCCTGCAGCTGATTGAGCACCGAGACTTTATTCGTGACCCGGTAACGTATGTTCGGGCGGTCAAAGCTGGAGACGAACTGGCGCGCCTGTTCAAGCGAGAGCCGCTCCACGATCTCGCGCCGGGTCGGGGCATCCGCCGTGGCGGTGAGCGCGACGCGCGGCACAGTCGGGAAGCGCTCACGTAATATGGTCAGTTCGCGGTATTCGGGGCGGAAGTCATGGCCCCATTCAGATACGCAATGCGCCTCGTCGATGGCGAACAGCGCCAGACCATGCTGCTGTTGTATCCGCTCCAGCAGACCCAGAAAGTTGGCGTTCATCAGGCGCTCGGGCGCCACGTAGAGCATATCGAGCTCGCCGCGCAGCAGCTGGCCCTGCACTTCGCGTGCGGTGTCGGCAGCAAGGCTGGAATTCAGGTAGGCCGCCTTCACGCCGAGTTGACGCAGTGCATCGACCTGATCCTGCATCAGTGCGATCAGCGGCGAGATAATGATGCCTGTGCCTGCGCGAATTAACGCAGGGATTTGATAACACAACGATTTTCCGCCGCCGGTGGGCATCAGCACCAGCGCATCGCCGCCACTGGCTATTTGTTCGACGATGGCCTGCTGCTCACCGCGAAAGGTGGCGTAGCCGAAAACGTCATGGAG
>JAUSNM010000073.1 GCA_030645535.1 Gallionella sp.
CACCCAGGGCATCTTCGGGGTCCCCACCGACGTCGCCGCGACGTACATCATCCTGTTCACCGTCTACGGTGCGGTGCTGGGCGCCTCGGGCGCCACCAAATTTTTTATCGACCTCTCGTTCTCCGCATTCGGGCAGTCGAAGTCGGGCCCCGGCCGGACCGTGACCCTGGCCGGCTTCCTGCTCGGCACCGTGTCGGGTTCCGGCGTCGCCACCACCGTGACCCTCGGTGGCATCTCCTGGCCCCTGCTGCGCAAGGCCGGCTACCCGAAGGAACACGGCGGCGCCATCCTGGCGGCTGCCGGTATCGGCGCCATCATGTCCCCGCCCACCCTCGGCGCCGCAGCCTTCATCATCGCTGCGCTGCTCGGAGTCTCGTACCTTCAGGTGCTCATCTGGGCCACCATTCCCACCGTCCTCTACTACTTCGGCATCATCCTCGCCATCGAAATGGACGCCCGGCGGTTCAAGACCAAGGCGGTGGAGCTGGACGTCAAGCCGGTCGGCAAACTGCTGCTGCGGTTCGGCTACCACTTCAGTTCCCTCATCGCGATCGTGGTGTTCATGTCCCTGGGCATGACACCGTTCCGGGCCGTGGTCTACGCCACGGGTCTCGCATTTATCCTCAGTTTCCTGGACCGCCAGTCCTGGCTGACGCCCAGGCGCATCTGGGACGCGCTCGCCCTCGGCGCCATGGGCGCCCTCTCAGTGATCCCCGTCATGGCGGCCGCCGGCCTGATCGTCGGCATCATGACCCTCACCGGCCTGGGCCTGAAGCTTGCGAACATCATCGTGGACTTTGCCGGCGGCAGCCTTCTCCTGACCGCCATCTTCTCCGCGATCTCTGTCACCCTCCTGGGACTTGCCGTGCCGGTAACGGCCAGCTTCATCATTTCGTGGGTGATCATCGGACCCGCCCTGCAGGATGTCGGCGTGCCGGCCTTCGCAGCCGCAATGTTCATCTTCTACTACTCGGTGCTCAGCGAGGTGTCACCGCCGACTGCACTGTCGCCGTTCGCGGCGTCGGCCATTACCGGCGGAAAACCCATCAAGACGATGTGGCTGACCTGGCGGTACACGCTGTCGGCGTTCCTGGTCCCGTTCATCTTTGTGCTGTCCGACGACGGCGTCGGGCTGCTCCTGCAGGGCGGTCCGGGGACGGTCGCACTGGCGTTCGCCGTCTCGCTCCTGGCGGTGGCCTCCCTTGCCGTGGCAACCGGGGCCTGGCTTCTCGGCCCGGCCCGCTGGCCCGAACGGATTCTGCTGGGCGTTGGATCACTGCCCATGCTGGTCATGGAGCCCCTTTACATCGGCATCGGTGCGGCCATCATCGCCGTGGGCGTCCTGGTCCATATCCTCGGGCTGCGCCGGCATCGCCGGGACGAACCGGGCGGAGCCGC
>JAUSNM010000082.1 GCA_030645535.1 Gallionella sp.
CGATGGCCGAGAAATGCTACCAAAAGCATGTGCAGCTTGAAACGCTGCCGCTGCACTACCAGCGCCTGCCATCAACAAGCCCGGCCCATGCAGCTATGCCCTACGTACAAAAATTACAAGCCTGGCAGGTTGTCATGCAAAGAACTCACCCGGCAAATTAACGCAGCAGTGGTGTTTCATACTGACCGCCGCCAAAAAAATGAAATTTCGCTGGCTTTTATTTTTTATATCAGTATAATGCACATCTTGCCGCATCCTATGCGGCATTAGTTCATCGTTTCCGACCTACCTCTCGCACGCTGTAAAGCGCGCCTGTCTAAAGAACTCTATAAGAATTCGTTGTTTTTAACGGATTTCCAGGGTTTCCCGGTTAGCAACGATGTTTTTTGCGCCGGTTAATCCTCTACCCGTATCACGGGTAGCACTACCACCTGCGCTTACCTTAGGGAACTACTGATAGTTCACCATGCCGGATTGAATTCGGCTTCCGGTTATTTTATATCCGGTTGCCCTGTTATGTCCGAATGGCGAAGTGGATTCCCTTTGATTTTAAAAGGAAGCAAAATGTCATTTGAAGACCTGAATTTAAACCCGTCCATCCTTAAAGCAATCGCTGAATCCGGCTACACGGAACCTACTCCTATCCAGGAACAGGCTATCCCTGAAGTTATCGCCGGTCACGATCTGATGGCGTCCGCACAAACAGGTAGCGGCAAGACTGCAGCCTTTATCCTGCCAGCTCTTAACCGTCTGGCAACACCATCCACAATGCCTGGCAAAGGCCCGCGCGTATTGGTATTGACTCCGACTCGCGAACTGGCTCAGCAAGTTTGTGACGCAGCGACCAAGTACGGCAAAAACATGCGTTTCAAGATCATCAGCATCCTGGGCGGTATGCCATACCCTGTACAAAACCGTTTGCTGTCCAGCCATGTGGACATTCTGGTTGCAACTCCTGGTCGTCTGATCGACCATCTGGAACGCGGTCGTATCGACTTCTCGCGTCTGGAAATGCTGATTCTGGATGAAGCGGATCGCATGCTGGACATGGGTTTCGTAGACGACGTTGAACGCATCGCTGCTGCAACACCGGCAACACGCCAGACTCTGCTGTTCTCGGCAACTTTGGAAGGTGTCGTTGGCAATCTGGCATCGCGTCTGCTGAAATCACCTAAGCGTATCAATGTTTCTGCTGCTAAAGATAAGCACGAAAATATCGAACAACGCATGATGTTCGCCGATGACGTCGCACACAAGAGCAAGATGCTGAGCCACCTGTTGACTGACACTGAAGTCAATCAGGCTCTGGTATTTACCGCAACCAAGCGCGATGCTGACGGCCTGGCCGATCAACTTTCCGCACAAGGCCATTCGGTTGCTGCTTTGCACGGCGACATGAGCCAGCGCGAACGTAACCGCACTCTGCTGAACATGCGTAACGGTAACGTGCGTATTCTGGTTGCGACCGACGTTGCAGCCCGTGGTCTGGACGTACGTGGTATCTCGCACGTCATCAACTTTGACTTGCCTAAGTTCGCTGAAGACTACGTTCACCGTATCGGTCGTACCGGCCGTGGTGGTTCGTCAGGTATCGCGATTTCGTTCGCATCTAACCGCGATGCGCAATTGTTGAAGCGTATCGAGCGTTACACCGAACAAAGCATCAAAATGCACACTATCGAAGGTCTGGAACCAAAGTACAAGCTGCGTACCGGCGGCCCGTCTTCGGATCGTCCACGCGGTAACAACGGTCCTTCACGCGGCAATGGCGGCGGCTTCGGCGGCGGCAATGGCGGCGGTAACGGTGGTGGCGGATATGCCGGCAACCGTGGTAACGGTGGTGGTTTCGGCGGCAATCGCAGTTCGGCATTCGCTGGCAACGGCAACAACGGCGGCGCAGGCTTCCATCACAGCGCACCGGATAGCCGTCACGGCAATCCTGCTCGCAACGAAGGTGCAGGTTTCGGCGGCCAGGCTCGCCCGGCTTTCGGCGGACAAGCTCAACAACCACGCAGCCAGGAACGCAGCTTCGGCAATGCACCTCGCAGCAACACCGGCGGCAATGGTGGTGGCTTCGGCGGCGGCAATGGCGCTCCGCGTCGTGAAGGCAGTGATCGTCCAAGTTTCGGCGGTAACAACCGTCCCAGCTTCGGCGGCAATCGCGGCGGCAACAATGGTGGCAACAAGTAATAACTGACACAGTCGGTTAGTACAACAAAAAACACGCCTCGGCGTGTTTTTTGTTGGGTGCTGCTTTGATCAACAGCGCATCTTATTTCGGCCCTATGTGATTTATAGTGGGTACGCTAATTTACAAATTCACTTCTGCCGGGGCAGCCCGGCTACTGGTCACCTTCTTTTGCGTCGCCGAAAGAAGGTGACCCAAGAAAAGGCGACCCCGGTTTGCCGCGCCGGCCTGTCTTGCCTAAGACAGGCGGCGTACCCTTGATAGTTAGCAAACAGCGGGGCTGCGGAACTTGCACGATCCGCTACGCGGCCACGTACTCAAACAGTCCTCGCCCAACTGCACCGCTGTTTGCTAACTATCTTCGGCGGCGCACAGGGGCTATGGCTGGTATGCAATGTGTATAATTTCATCGCACTATCTGCATTTCATATTGAACCCTTATTTCTGTGCTTTCACGATGCTCATCGCCGTTGCGACCATAGCCCCCATGTCCGCCAGATTAGCCGGCAAAATCAGCGTGTTGCCTGCCTTGGCGACGTTGCCGAACGCTTCGACATATTTTTCCGCGACTTTGAGGTTGACCGCATCCATGCCGCCGGGCGACTGAATGGCTTGCGCTACTTGAGAAATTGCCTGTGCGGTAGCAGCCGCGACCGCCTTGATGGCCTCGGCTTCACCCTGTGCGCGATTGATGGCAGACTGTTTCTCGCCTTCAGAGCGCTGAATAAAGGCTTCTCGTTCGCCGGTGGCGATGTTGATCTGTTCCTGCTTGCGCCCTTCAGAAGCTGCAATCAGGGCGCGCTTTTCGCGCTCGGCGGTGATCTGCGCCTGCATCGCATGGAGGATTTCCTTGGGTGGCGTCAGATCCTTGATCTCGTAGCGCAACACCTTCACACCCCAGCTTGTGGCGGCCTCATCGAGGGCGGCAACCACGGCGCGGTTGATGTCGTCGCGCTCTTCGAAGGTCTTGTCCAGCTCCATCTTGCCGATAACCGAACGCAAGGTAGTCTGTGCCAACTGGGTGATCGCCATGATGTAATTGCTGGTGCCGTAGGAAGCCAGCCTGGGATCGGTCACCTGAAAGTACAGGATACCATCCACCTGCAATTGCGTGTTGTCACGGGTAATACAGACCTGGCTTGGCACATCGAGCGGCACTTCCTTGAGCATGTGCTTGTAGGCGATTCGATCGACAAACGGAATGACGATATTCAGGCCAGGCAACAACGCCGCATGAAATTTACCCAAACGCTCAACCACCCAGGAATTTTGCTGCGGCACCACCTTGAGCGCCTTGATGATAAAGATGATGGCCGCAACCAGTATAAACAGTGAGACTTCCATATTTCCTCCTAACGGGCGTGGCAAAGTTGCCAGCCCAAATAATAAACCGTGCCATGCCCGCCCCCCTTCCCAACCTTCCCCCTCAGATAAATCCTGCAGGGGAAGGGGCAAACGAACGCTTTGCGAATTTCATATTTAACGTTACGGTTTATGATGCGTGAGAACCAGACTGGAACCGCGTACAGCTTTGATATAGAACGTGCCGTCGCGCGGCGTATCGGCAGGCTCGGGCACCGCATCCCACTCAGCCCCCCGGTACATAACCCGTACTGAGCCATTTTCATGCCACGTCAATACCTCTACCGGCTGTCCGACATCAAGACTTGCGCCGGCCACTTCATTAACCTGACCCTTTTTCCAGCGCCGCAAAATGAACGTACCCGATATCACCGCGAATGCGCAAAAAATCAACTGCCATACCACGCTCAAAGCCAGCATCGCGGCCAAACCACCCGCAGCCATCGCAATGGACAGCATCAACAGGTAGAACGTACCCGTTGCCATTTCCAGGCCCAATAGCACCAATGCCAGCAATAACCAGTAACTGTAATTTTCCATAATTCTCCCTCCGTGCCGTCAGAATAGCAGCAAAATTAAGTCACAGGCATACCGTCTTTGCTGGACAGCACCTTCAATGATCGTGTCGGTGGTGAGTGTCCGGGAAATGCGCATGCGTGTGTACCAGCGGTTTATGCCGGTGTAAATGGCGATGCATGGCATCAGGCATCGCATCTGGCATGATCTGCACATCGTGCTCATGCTGGTGGTGTTCGTCATGAATGTGTTCGTGATCGTGCCCCATCTCTGCATGGGTATGCTCGTGCTCATGACGCTCGGTCAGATGCAGCCAGGTGCC
>JAUSNM010000089.1 GCA_030645535.1 Gallionella sp.
CCGTCTGGTCTCGTTGCGTGCGCATTGTGAAACCGGCATTTTGCCTGTGGCACGCGTGGTGATGAGCATAGGAGCTGAGTCGCACGAGGCAGAGATGCACGGCGGCGGCCCGGTGGATGCAACCTTCAAGGCGATTGAGAAAATTGTGCATAGCGGCACCGAGCTGCAGCTGTATTCGGTCAACAACATCACCAGCGGTACCGATGCGCAGGGTGAGGTGACCGTGCGTCTGGCCAAGGGCGGACGTATCGTCAACGGGCAGGGCGCGGATACCGATATCGTGGTGGCATCCGCCAAGGCTTATCTGAATGCACTGAACAAGTTGCACGGCAATTCGGAGCGCGCCCACCCGCAGGTTTGAACTTTTGGGCGTGTGGCTGTCTCAGAAAGCGGTACACTTAAGCGTGTGCCGCTTTTTTCTATATTACCGGAGATTAACTTGAAAAAACTGCTGCTGGGTTCTGCTATTCTGTTTGCGACAATGGGTTCGAGCTGGGCTTGTACCCTTAAACCCAATACCAATTGTTATCAGGCGTTACTGTCTGGCGAGAAAATGGATCAGCTGGATCTGCATGGCATCTTGCTGAGTAGTGCGGATATGAGCAAGGCTAATTTGAGCAAGTCCAATCTGACACGTGCAAACCTCAATGAAGCAAAGTTGCAGGGAGCGAATCTGACCGGTACGGATTTGAGTTACGCAACGCTGTTTTTTGCGAATTTGACCGGCGCCAATCTGACCGGCACGAATTTTTCCAACGCCGGCCTCAAAGGCGTGAATTTTTCCGAGGCCAATCTGACCGATACCAATTTTTCCGGCGCCAAGCTTGAAGAAGCGACCTTTACCAAGGCGATTTTTTGCCGCACGTTGATGCCCAATGGCATGACGAACAGTGCAAATTGCCCGGCGGAGAAGGCAGCGGGACAAGTTAATGACGGTCAAACGGTCAATGGTTGCGTAATTGCACCTCGCAGCGTCTGCTTGAATGCCTCGTTGGTGGAAGCGAATTTAGGTTCAGCCAACCTGGCAGGAGCTCAGCTATACATGGCCAATCTTGCACAGGCCAATCTGTTCAAGGCTAATCTGGGTAAGGCTAATCTGACCGAAGCGAATCTGGCGCGCGCCAATCTCACCCGAGCTAATCTGTCACAAGCCAATTTGACCGATGCCAACCTGAATAAGGCCATTTTGCGTGGTGCTCAACTGGGGCGCGCCAATTTGAACGGTGCCGTGATGTTAAACGTTGATCTGACGGATGCAGATCTGTCAGGTGCCAATATTTCCGAGGCTGCTTTGGCAGGTGCTACTTTTTGCAATACGATCATGCCGGATAGCCGCGTGAATAACAGCAGTTGTGTGGTTGAGAAAGCAGCGATTGCAGAACCGGTAAAAGTTGAAGTTGCACCGATTCCACCTGTTGTTCAGGAAGTCAAAGCGCCGGCGAAGACAAAACGCAAATAATATTGCAAAGACCGACAAGTAATAAAGGGCACGTCTGACGTGCCCTTTATTACTTGTCGGCTAATAAAAAAAGCAACATTTGAAAATCAGGGCGTCAAGGCAAACGCCACAGCCGATGAGGCGTCGTACTGGCTTTGACGTGAAATGCCGTTAATGGCCTTCGCATAGACGTAAACGGCGGCGTAGTAGGCAGCGCTGGGGCAGGTTCCCAGTAAGGCGTTGACATCCTTGTCGAAAATGAACGCTGCCAGACTGGCGTTGCCGTCAATGCTGCACTCAGACACACCCGGTACCGGCCCCCTGCCTGCCTTGCAGAGTCGCCACGAGAAGGTTGCGAATTCAGGCGTGGGGTGAGAGGCGACATACACGATCCGTACGTGCTGCGTCCGGTCGGTGAATCTGAGCATGCCGCATTCGGTGGTTGCAGAAATGTCATTCACGCAGGGCATTTCGACCGAGGCGGTGCAGCGATTGTTGTCGATCAGTACCGGCTGCATGTGGCTTGCCAGTACTTTTCCCGCCGTATTGGTAAAATCGATCGTGAAGATGCGCAGGCCGTCCTGGAGCGCAGCGCTGTCCAGTATCATCCCCAGATCGGGGTTCATGAACCATTCATTCGGTTTGTGTATCGCATAATAGCCCGGTTGTCCGGCGATCACTTTCGGCAGGCTTTGCACCGGAATTTCGTATTTGCCATTGCCCGGGTTGAGCTTCAGATCCCGCCAGGTATCGAGTCTGACATTGCCGTCAACCATGACGCGGTAATACTTTACATTGGCAAGGATGGCGAGCGAATGATTGACTTGCAGCGACAGGCTGCCGCCGAAAGGTGCGTTCCGGGTAAACTGGTAGGGATAGCCGGGTTGAGTCGTGGTATCGGCAAGGCCATCTAACGTGATCAGATTCCAGGGCACGAGGCCGATGCCCTTGAACAGCCCGGGTGCAGGGAGCGTGCCGGCTAACAGATCGGCAATATCAATCTCCTGATCACAGCAAACCAAAAGACGCACGCTATCTATCAGCGCTATGCTCGACACCTGGTTTCCCATATTGTGGGCGACCTGCCGGACACTGTCCGCACGCGGTACGGTTTCAACGAGCGTGATGCGATTGGCCGGTGCGCGTTCGGCAACGAACATCGAGGTTTGCGCAGGATCAGCCCAGGTCAGGAAAAAAGGATTAGTAAGGCCTGTTGCGATTTCCACCCGGGTGCCGTCTCGCAAGGAGTAACGGCTGATGCGTCCGCCGCCTGTCTGCTCAGAGATGTAGGCATAAGCTAAATCCACAGATACCAGCAAGCCTGTCGCGTTGATGAGTCCGTCAAGCAGCACGGTCTGCTGGCAGGTGATGAGGTCAATCCGGATCAGGCGGCCGGGATTGGCAAACTCGACGACGTAGGCCTGCTGACGGATTTCATCGAGATAAATCTGGTGTGGCGCCTGCATTCCGGAGGCAATCAGCACGGCTGACGCACGATTGGCATCGTTTAATGCTACTTTTAGCAGATTGCCTGTTCGCTCCGTCACATAAGCGGTCTTTTCATCGGATGTGACCGCTATGTCCTCAGGTGTGGCATAACCCGTGCCGATCACATGACATCCGCTGGCGAACTTATACGTCACCCATTGGATAGACAAGTTGTATCCATATAACAATATCTTGATTTTGCAGAAATTTCCTGCATTTGTTCGCACAGCGAACACATCCCCTGCGAGCAATTGATTGGTGGCATCGTTGTTGCCGGGAATCGGCGCCTTGCCATAGGCCTGCGCCTGAAGAATATTCGGTGTAATGGTGGCGAAATTGACCTGGCCCATATTCACCAGGCTCGCGCCGCCAACAGGCATCATCTGGCGCTTGATGCTGTCTATCTGTTCCCACCAGATGTCGCCCGGGCCATTCAGGTTGCCGTCCTGTATCCCTGTTTCACAATCGAAAACCCATGTCCCCTTGAGGAGGGTTGTACCCCTGGCATCGATTGCGCTAAGCGGTCGTACCATGTCCAGCAGGCAGATGTTGCCTCTGGCGTATTCCACGAATGCTAACTGATTGCGTTGTTGCAGATAGCGGCAGCCTGTCGCTGCACCCAGACCGTCTTGCAATACTGTCGTCATGATACGTTTCCCCTTTTGCGTTAAGAGAAGCGTGGGTCTCGCAAGGAATCAGGATTCAGGATCGGGAACAAGCGCTACCGGCTTCGAGGGAGTGACACTGACAGAATTTTTAAAAGTTAACAATATGCCAAAATGCCTAGATAATTCGGCAGGGGATGCGTGCGCAGCATGCGCGTGGCGATGCGGCGAAGTCTGTCGAGACTGAGTGGCGCACTTTCAGCTCAGTTTCGACAGACCATGCCGGGGGTTAACCGCTGTTGCGCAAACCCGTCGCGATGCCGTTGATGGTCAGGTGAATCGCGCGCTTCACCAGTTCGTCGTTGTTACCGGCGCGGTGATGCTCAAGCAGGGCGACTTGCAAGTGATTGAGCGGATCGATGTAAGGCGTGCGGGTCAGCAGGCTGCGTGAGAACGCCGGGTTGTCCTGCAGCAGTGAGTTGTTGCCGGTCACGTCCAGCAGCAATTTTACGGTGTCCTCCCATTCGCTGTGAATTGCGCCGAATATCCGCTCGCGCATTTCCACGTCCTCCACAAGGGCCGCGTAGCGCGAGGCGATACCCATGTCGGTCTTGGACAGCACCATGTCCATATTGGACATCAGGCCACGGAAGAACGGCCATGTCTGGTACATGGCTTGTAGCTGGGCCAGTCCTGCGTCGCCCTCGCGCTCGATAAATTGTTTCACCGCGCTGCCGAAACCCAGCCAGCCCGGCAACAGCGTGCGATTCAAGCCCCAGCTGAATACCCAGGGAATGGCACGCAAATCTTCGATGCGATCCGATGCACGGCGGGCACACGGGCGACTGCCGATATTGAGTTCGGCGATCTCGCGGATCGGTGTGGCGGTGAAAAAGTATTCGGTGAAGCCCCGCGTTTCATAGACCAGCTTGCGGTACGCCGCGAATGCGTCGAGGCTCAATGCCTCCATGATGCGGTGAAATTCCGGCATCGAACTGTCCGCGCCGTGATGGTGCAACAGCGTCGCTTCCATCGTCGCGGCAATCAGTGTCTCCAGATTGCGCTGGCCGATCTCGGGGTTGGAGTATTTGCTGGAAATCACTTCACCTTGTTCGGTGATGCGAATCTGCCCGTTCACGCTGCCCGGTGGTTGCGCCAGAATCGCTTCGTAACTCGGGCCGCCGCCACGACCGACTGTGCCGCCGCGACCGTGGAACAAACGCAGCTCCACGCCGTATTTGGCAAATACCTTGACCAGCTCCAGCTCGGCTTTGTACAGCTCCCAGTTTGCCGTGATGTAACCGCCATCCTTGTTGCTGTCGGAATAGCCCAGCATGACTTCCTGTGTGTTGCCGCGCTTTGCCAGCAGCTGACGGTAATAGGGAATGGCGAACAGCTCATCCATGATAGGCCCGCAGCTGCGCAGATCTTCGATGGTTTCGAACAGCGGAATGATGTTGATATGCAGTGCATCCGCACCTTCGAGCAGATTGACCTGTTGCAGCATCAGGGCCAGTTCCAGCATGTCGCTGACTGCATCCGCCTTGGAGATGATGTGGTTGGGCAACGCGGCGCGGCCAAAGCGCTGGTGGATATCTGCAGCAGCCTGCATGATGCGCAATTCGCTTTGCGCCACGTCAGAATACTGGTCAAGTTCGACCATCAGCGGACGGGCTGCTTGCAAGGTCTTCAGCAATATGAGTCGGCGCGCAGCTTCATCGAGATCGGCATAATTTGTTACCGAAGTGCCGTGAGCTAACAGCTCAGCTACTGTTTGTTCGTGTATTGCGCTGTGTTGACGCATATCCAACGGCGCCAGATGGAAACCGAAGATTTCAGCGGCGCGGCGCAAATTAGCCAGTCGCCCGCGTGCCAGATACACCGCGCCGTGGCGGAGCAAGGACTCAATCAGCACATCCAGATCGGCGATGAACTGCTCTGGCGTGGCGTAGGGTTCAGCTTGTTTGTCTACCGGGGGCAGATGCGATATTTCGTGGCCGAGTTTTGTGGCGGTCGCCGACAGGCGCGAATAAATCAGTATCAGTGCGCGGCGATAGGGCTCGTCAGTGCGGCTGACGGCCTTGTCAGGTGATGCATCGGACAGTTTGCGCAGCTCATCGCTGACATCCGCCAGGCGATCCGTCAGGGACAGGCGTGTGCCCAGAATATGCGTCTCGTTCAGGTAATGCTCGAACGCAAGCTCGGAATGTTGTTGCACTGCATACTGCATGATATCGTGCGTGACGAAAGGGTTGCCGTCGCGGTCACCGCCTATCCAGCTGCCAACCTTCAGCAGCGCGGGAATCTTGATGTCCTTGTCGAAACGCGCTTCCAGCTGCTTTTCCAGATTGGCGTAAATCTTGGGGATTTCGGTCAGAAAGGTGTAACGGTAAAACTCCAGGCCGTTCTTGATCTCGTCGCGCACGGTCAGCTTGGCGGTGCGCAGCATGCGTGTCTGCCACAAAATAAGCACGAAGCGGCGCAGCGCATTTTCGTTCTCTGCGAGTTCATCCGGTGTCATGTCCAGGCGGTCGCGGTTGGACAGCAGGCTGGAGATAATCAGGTGGCAGTCGAGGATGCTTTTGCGTTGCACTTCGGTCGGATGCGCGGTCAGTACCGGCGAGATCAGCGCGCTGTCGAGAAATGCCTGCAATGTTTCACGACTGACATGCTTTTCTTCGAGACGGTCGAGGGCTCGCAGCAGGCTGCCGTCCTTGGGTGGTGTGCCGGCTTTCAGGTGTGCGCGATGACGGCGGTTGTGGTGCAAATCCTCAGCGATATTGGTCAGTTGCGAGAAGTAGCTGAAGGCGCGCACCACGGCGAGTGTCTCACTGGGGCTCAGTGCATCCAGCATCTGTTCGAGCTGCTCTCCGTCGCGGTCGTCCTGGGTTTTGCGGAAACGCACCGCAGAGCGGCGCACGCTTTCGACCAGCTGAAAGGTTTCTTCGCCTTCCTGTTCGCGCAATGTATCGCCGAGAATTCGGCCGAGCAGGCGCACATCCTCGCGGAATGGCAAGTCTTTACTGGAAATATCGGCAGGAGCAGAAAATAGGTTCATCACTTTATACACAAAAAAGCGCGGCAGCCTCCGTGTTAGAATGCGCCGCGTAATCAATCACAAGGAAAATTCGATGAGTTCAGCTTCTTCAATCTCACCCACTCCACTGGCCCGTCTGGTTATTGCATCGCGTGAAAGCGCGCTGGCCATGTGGCAAGCCGAGCACATCAGGGACAGGTTGCGCGCATTATATCCGCAAACCGAAGTCAGTATCCTGGGCATGACCACACAAGGCGACCAGATTTTAGATGTCAGCCTGTCCAAGATCGGTGGCAAGGGCCTGTTTGTTAAAGAGTTGGAAACTGCGCTGGAAGACGGGCGCGCCGACTTTGCCGTGCATTCGTTAAAAGACGTACCGATGGTTTTGCCTGAGGGTTTCGTGCTGGCGGCGATCGGCGAGCGTGAAGATCCGCATGATGCTTTCGTCTCGAATAACTATGAAAATCTGGCCGCTTTGCCGGCAGGCTCAGTGGTAGGTACCTCCAGCCTGCGCCGCGAAAGCCAGTTGCGCGCGCGCTTTCCGCATCTTGTGATCGAACCGCTGCGCGGCAATGTGCAGACCCGTTTACGCAAGCTGGATGAAGGTTTGTATGCCGCGATCATTCTCGCCGCAGCTGGTCTGAAACGACTGGGACTCTCCGCTCGTATCCGCGCGATTATCAGCAGCGAAGACAGTCTGCCGGCCGTGGGGCAAGGTGCGCTGGGAATCGAATGCCGTTCTGATCGCCTTGACGTGATCGCTGCGCTGCAACCGTTGCATCATGCCGATACCGCTGCCTGCGTGCTGGCTGAACGTGCGATGAGTCGTGCGCTGAATGGCAGCTGTCAGGTGCCGTTGGGCGGGTTCGCCGAAGTACAAAACGGTCAGTTGCGTATGCGCGGTTTTGTCGCAAGCCCTGATGGACAGCGTGTGATGCGTGCCGAATCGGCAGGCGATATCGCCAACCCTGAAACGTTGGGCAAAAAAATCGCCGATGCGTTGCTGGCGCAAGGGGCGGGCGAAATCTTAGCCGCGCTCAATGGCTAAAACGCCGCTCGCCGGACTGAAAATTCTGGTCACGCGTCCGCGTGATCAGGCGACTCAACTGGCGGGGGCTATCGAGCAGGCGGGTGGTGTGCCGTTGCTGTTTCCGTTGCTGGAAATCGCGCCGGTGCAGGATACTCATGTTCTTAAAGAACAAATTTCGCATCTTGGGCTGGCCGATCTGGCCATTTTCATCAGTCCGAATGCGGTGCAATACGGCATGGCGGCAATACGGGCGGACGGGATATTGCCGGCCAAAGTCGCCACGGTGGGGCTGGGCAGTGCGAAAGCCCTGCGTGAACTTGGCGTCAAAGACGTGATCGTGCCTGACGGTCGATTCGACAGCGAGGGCTTGCTGGCGCAATTGCAAAATGTTAATGGCTGGCGGGTAATGATTTTTCGCGGGGATGGCGGACGCGAGTTGCTGGGCGATACGCTAAAAGCGCGCGGAGCAACGGTGGAATATGTGACCTGTTACTTACGCCGCAAGCCGCAACAGCCTGCTGGTCAGATATTGAACGCAAACGCGATTACCGTGACCAGCAGCGAGGCGCTTAGCCATTTGTCGCAGATGCTGGATGAACCGGCACTGAAGCATCTGTTCGATACCCCTTTATTCGTGCCGCATTCGCGTATTGCCGAATTGGCGCGATCACAGGGTTGGGTTGACGTGCATCCGACCGGTGCAGGGGATGAAGGTTTGTTGTCTGCGCTGCTGGAATGGGCAAATCAGAAGATTGCGGATTGATGATTGCGGAGTGCGGAATGCGGAATGCGGAATGCGGAATGAGACGATTGCGGGATGCAGGACGCGGCACGGGTTTCAATCAGAAATCCGCAATCATAATCGAGGTGCGACATGAGCGATAAGTCAGACGAAATCGGGCAGGGGACATTGCGCACGCGCGTCGTGGCCGACGTTTTGACGCGCATGAATCTGACGCAAATGACACTCATCGTGCTGGTGGTAATTTTTGTCTGGCAATGGCTGGATGGGCACCGGGCGATTGCCGACATGCGTGAAGAGTTGGCGAAGAAAATCGCCGAGATGGATGGCACGGCGAAAGCCAATGGGATTCTGATTGCGAAAAATCAGGATGAAGTGCGCGCAATGTCGGTCAAGGTGACAACCCTTGAGTCTTACTATGTGCAGGCGCAGAATCAGCGCACCGCGCTGGAGGCCTTGTATAACAATCTGTCGATCAGCCGTGATGAAACTGCACTTGCCGACGTCGAGCAACTGTTGCTGATCGCCGGGCAGCAATTGCAATTGTCGGGAAATGTGAAGGCGGCGCTGATTGCGATGGAGGGCGCGGATGCCCGATTGCAACGCATGGAGCGGCCCGCGTTCAACGGCTTGCGCAAGTCTATCGGTCAGGATATAGACAAACTGCGCGCGCTGCCAAGGGTGGATGTGGCAGGGATTAATCTTAAAATAAACAGGTTGTTATCATCGGTGGATGAGCTGCCGTTGATCGACCGGCATCGGCCTTCCGAAAATGTGGTTGCCAAGGCGGCGGCGCCGATTGCGAATGAAGCCGCCTGGCAAAAATTGTTGAATGCCATCTGGCTGGAGGTCAAGCAACTGGTGCGGATTGAAAATACAGGCCTGACACAAATCGTGTTGTTGCCGCCGAAGCAGGAATTCTTTCTGCGTGAAAATCTGAAGATGCGTCTGGTGTCAGCGCGATTGGCGCTTTTGTCGCGCGATGAAGAGAGCTTCAGGCAGGAGCTCAAGACCGCGCAGCTTTGGACGAAGCGCTATTTCGATGTCAAATCGCCGGAGGGTATGCACATGCTCGATGAACTGGGTACGCTGGCTACTTCCAGCATCGACATTGAGCTGCCTGACATCGGTGCCAGTCTGCAAGCCGTGCGCAGCTACCGGCTGAGCCATGAAAAGGCTGCGGATGCCGTCATGCCTCGCCCGCAAAAGGCGGCAAAATGAAATATCTGATTTCGATCCTGGTGCTGTTTGCGGCAGCGGTAGCGCTCGGCACACTGTTGCAAAATACCGCCTACGTGCTGCTGGTCTATCCACCGTATCGCATCGAGGTATCGCTGAAACTCTTTGTTGTCCTGTTTCTGCTGGTTTTTGGCTTCGGCTACTGGTTGATCCATTTGCTGTTGGCGACCACCCAGCTTCCTGCGGTCGTGCAGAAGATACGGCTTGATCGCGCCAAAAACAATGCGCGCAAGCTGCTGGATGTGGCGTTGAGAGCCTTTTTTGAAGGGCGCTACGCCGAGGCGGAAAAGGCCGCAACAAGGGCCATCAAGCACGGGGAAAGCTCTGTCTTGTACGGAATTATCGCGGCGCGTGCGGCGCATGAACTTAAGGCATTTGAGCGACGCAATGCCTATCTGTCATCGGCCGAAAAACAGTCGCAGGGCGAATCCACGATGCGTATGCTGGTGGCTGCCAAAAACAAGTTTGATCAGGCAGATGAACGATAAAGCGGACGATTTATAGCATCGAGATACTGCGGCCCGGTTGAAAACAACCGGGCCGCTTGCTTACTCAGGTAATGACCGTTGGTTGTACGCGTCCGGTGCGCTTGGTCAGTTCTGATAAACGTCCTGCGATGGCTATCAGTTCAGACAGCGCGACTTGTGCATCGAGGTGATGGTTTGCGATGACCGGATCATAAGCTTCCAGATAGATGCGCAAGGTTGCACCCTCTGTTCCGGTGCCGGACAAGCGGAACACGATGCGTGATCCGTCGGTAAAGAGGATGCGTATGCCTTGTCCTGTGCTGACCGAGCCATCGATCGGGTCGAGATAACTGAAGTCGTCGCAGCAATCCACGGTGTAACTGCCGAATTTTTGTCCTGGCAACGATCCAAAGCTGTCTTTCAGATGCTTCATTACGCCATTGGCGGCTTCAGTCGGGATGGCTTCAAAGTCGTGGCGCGAATAAACGTTGCGACCAAAATGTGCCCAGTGTTCGCGGGTAATGGTCTCAACTGACTGATTGCGGCAGGCGATGATATCGAGCCAGAAAAGCACAGCCCACAGACCGTCTTTTTCGCGGATGTGAGACGAGCCGGTGCCGAAGCTCTCCTCGCCACATAACGTGACTTTGCCCGCATCCATCAGGTTGCCGAAAAATTTCCATCCGGTCGGCGTTTCATAGCAGGGAATGCCGAGTTCTTTTGCGACGCGATCCACCGCCGCGCTGGTCGGCATCGAGCGTGCAACACCCGCCAAGCCGCCGCTGTAGCCCGGGACGAGACGGGCGTTGGCGGTCAGGATGGCCAGGCTGTCAGACGGGTTGACGAAAAAGTGGCGGCCTAAAATCATGTTCCGGTCGCCATCGCCATCCGAGGCAGCCCCGAAATCCGGTGCATTTGCGCCATAGAGAATTTCGACCAGTTCGTGCGCGTAGGTCAGATTCGGATCAGGATGGCCGTTGCCGAAATCGGGCAGCGGTATGCAATTCATGATGCTGTCTGCCGGTGCGCCCAAGCGGTTTAAAAATATTTCGCGTGCGTAAGGGCCGTTGACGGCGTGCATCGCGTCGAATTTGATGCGGAATCCTACGGCTAACAGTTTTCTGATCGCTGCAAAATCAAACAGCGATTCCATCAGTTCGGCGTAGTCGCTGACCGGATCGATCACCGATACGGTCATGTCGCCGATTGCATAATCACCCAGGGTGTCCAGCGCTACATCCGGCACGTCGAGGATGCGGTATTGTGTGATTTTGCGGCTCAGGTCAAAAATGGCTTCGGTGATTTTTTCCGGTGCAGGCCCGCCGTTGGCGGTGTTGTACTTGATGCCGAAATCACCGTCCGGGCCGCCGGGGTTATGGCTGGCGGACAGGATGATGCCCCCGAAGGTCGCATATTTGCGTATCACGCATGAGGCTGCTGGGGTGGAAAGTATGCCGCTTTGACCTACCAGTACGCGACCAAAGCCATTGGCAGCTGCCATCTTGAGGATGATCTGGATCGCCTCACGGTTGTAATAACGGCCGTCTCCGCCCAGAACCAGCGTAGCCCCGGCAGGAGGGGAGATGCTGTCGAATATGGCTTGTACGAAATTTTCCAGATAATGAGGTTGCTGGAAGGTAGGGACTCGCTTCCTCAGACCTGAGGTTCCCGGTTTCTGGTCATTGAACGGGGTGGTAACAATAGTTAAAGCGCTTGCCGTTGATATTCCCGTTTTTTCTGACATATTCATTCCTCCCGACTGTTTTATAGTTATTTGCGATCTTACCACCAGCTTAATTACATAGTGATGAATCTGGGGGCGTACCCAGGGGCAGGTGAATAGATGACTTTCCCCAAAATCACAATTTCCTGCAATAATTACGCACAAATAAATTTTGGGAGTGAATATAAAAATGATGAGTCAAGACGATTTGAAGCGTGCAGTGGCGAAGGCTGCGATTGAATATGTGCCGGCAGATTGCATCGTGGGTGTGGGGACGGGTTCAACGGCCAATTTTTTTATTGATGAATTGGCGAAGATCAAGCACAAAATTCGCGGTGCGGTGGCAAGTTCCGAAGCATCGGCAAAACGTTTGCAGGGTCATGGCATCGAGGTGTTATCGCTCAATGATGCGGGTGCGCTGGAGGTGTATGTGGATGGCGCGGATGAAATCACCCGTCATATGCACATGGTTAAAGGTGGCGGCGGCGCGCTGACGCGCGAGAAAATTGTGGCGGGTGCGAGCCGTAAATTCATCTGTCTGTGCGATGCCAGCAAGCTGGTAGATGTGCTGGGCAAATTCCCGTTGCCGATCGAGGTGATTCCGATGGCGCGCAGTTCCGTTGCGCGGCAACTGGCAGCGCTTGGCGGGCAGCCGATGTTGCGCGAAGGTTTTACCACCGATAACGGCAACGTGATTATCGACGTACATGGCCTGAAAATCATCAATCCTGTTGAGCTGGAATCGACTCTGGATCATATCGCAGGCGTGGTGACCAACGGCTTGTTTGCGCGCCGGCCGGCTGATGTGTTGCTGCTGGGTACTCCGGAGGGCGTCAAAACAATGACGGCCTAAATAGTCATTGTGTTGTCATCTGTCGTTCATATTCAACTATTAGAATATACTGTTTACCATACATAAAATGAGGCCATGCCATGATCAGCAGTGAACACACCTCCAAGCAATTCGACGTCGAGCTTGAGGCGATACGTGCCTACGTGTTGCAGATGGGGGGGCTGGTAGAAAGCCAGATCAAGAGCGCTATCATCTCCCTGGTGGATGGTGATGTTGCGTTGATGAACCGCGTGATTGAGGATGATCATCGCGTCAATGCAATGGAAGTCAAGATAGACGAAGCCTGCAGCCAGGTGATCGCGCGCCGCCAGCCGACGGCCAGCGATTTGCGCTTGGTGATGATGGTGGTCAAGACGATTACCGATCTCGAACGCATCGGTGATGAAGCCGAGAAAATCGCCCGTATGGCCAAGATGCTGTCGCAAAAACACGGGCTGGCCATTCCTCGTTATAACGAAGTCAAGCATGCTTCCGAGCTTGCCGTGGATATGCTGCGCAAGTCTCTGGATGCGTTTGCCCGTCTGGATGTTCAGATGGCGGCAGAAGTGGTGCGTCAGGACGATCAGGTGGACGAAGAGTTCCGTTCCATCATGCGCTACCTGATCACCTTCATGATGGAAGACCCGCGCACGATTTCCACGTCGCTGGAAATCCTGTTCGTGGCGAAGGCAATCGAGCGCATCGGGGATCATGCCAAGAATATCTCCGAATATGTCATCTACATGGTCAAGGGGCGCGATGTGCGTCATGTTTCCGTCGACGAAATCGAACGCGAAGTTCTGTGACAACGGAACAACACCCGGTTCTTGCCGCCGTTGATTTAGGTTCCAACAGCTTCAGGCTCCAGGTGGCACGGGTCGAAGGCGAGCAGCTATACATGCTGGACGGTTTGCGTGAGCCGGTACGTCTCGCCGCTGGCCTGACAGCGGATAATTATCTGGATGAGGCGGCCCAGCAGCGTGCGCTTGCTGCGCTTGCGCGATTTGCCGAACGTCTGCGCGACTTGCCGCCCGATGCGGTACGCGTGGTGGGTACCAACTCCTTGCGTGTGGCCGAAAATGCCGCAGAATTCATCGTCCAGGCTGAAAAGGTGTTGGGTTTTCCGATAGAGGTCATCGCGGGACGCGAAGAGGCTCGCCTGATTTATATGGGGGTGGCGCATGGTTTGCCCCGGTCGGATGAGCAGTTGCTGGTGATTGACATCGGCGGCGGTTCTACCGAATTCATTATCGGTCACGGACTCAACCCCCACAAGCTGGAAAGCCTGTACATGGGCTGTATCAGTTTCAGCGATCGTTATTTTCCGGACGGGAAAATCACCAGGCATAATCTGGCGCAGGCAGAGTTAGCTGCTCGCTGTGAATTGCAAAGCATCGTCGCTGACTATAAAGGACAGTGGCAGAAGGCGATCGGTTCATCGGGTACAGCCAAGGCAATCGCCGAAATTCTGGAATTAAACGGTTTTAGCCGGAACGGTATTACGCGCGACGGGCTCGATGCGTTGCGCGCTCATCTGCTCAAGGTGGGAGATGTGCAAAAGCTTAGTTTGCTGGGCTTGCGCCCGGATCGAGTGCCCGCCCTGGCCGGCGGCTTCGCCATCATGTACGCCGCATTTGATGAATTGGGCATAGACCAGATGCAAGTGGGCTTAAGTGCCCTGCGTGAAGGGGTGCTGTATGATTTGTGGGGACGCTTCCACAACAACGACATGCGCGATGTGACTGTGCAGCATTTCATGCGCCGCTATCACGTTGATGTCAGGCAAGTGGCGCGGGTGGCGAAGCTGTCCCGCGCACTGGCGATGCAATTTTTTGCTAATAACGCTAGTGAGCCGGCATTGCAAATATTGGGCTGGGTTGCCAATCTGCATGGCGTTGGCATCCGGGTGGCGCACAGCGGTTATCACAAACACACCGCCTACATTCTCGCCAATGCCGATATGCCGGGTTTTTCGAAGAAGGAGCAAGCTCGCCTGAGTCTGCTGGCGCTGGCGCATCGCGGCAATTTGAAAAAGTTGCAAGGTTTGTTGACTGACTGGGAGGACTGCCTGCTGGCGATGAGCCTGCGCCTGGCGGCCTTGTTTTACCGCAATCGCAGCAATGTGCTCCTGCCTGAGATGACGGCGAGTTTTAATGGCACGAAGTATTGCCTTACGATGGATCATGAATGGCTGAAGCAAAACCCGCTGACGGAAGCAGCTTTGCAGGAAGAAGAGAAGCAGTGGAAGTCGCTCGGTGTTGTCATGCAGCTCATCAGAAAATAACTAACGGAGATGTCTGTTTTCTGCTTAACGGAAAAATAAGCCTGGCCTTATTGTCGTGATGTTCGCTGCCAGGCTGTATGGGTAATCGATCTGTTGATTACGCGATAATATAGGCAATAATCCGGCAGGCGTTTGAAATCAACCATGAAAAAATTATTGCAGCGAGTTTTTGGCTACTCATCGGTCAGCTTGATATTGGCTTTTATGCTGAGCCATGAGTCATCCCGGCTGGCAATAATCGGCAGTGCGTATGGCACTGAGAATCCTCCCCTCATTATTGCCCATGTTGCTCCCACCACCGGACGTTTTGCTTTGCATTCCGAAGCTGATCGCCGTGGCGCCGAGATGGCAATCGATGAGTTCAACGCGCGCGGCGGTGTTCTGGGCCGCGAAATCGTTCTCGTGTCGCGTAACCCCACCCTGGATAAAAGTCATGCGGCCCAGGTTGCCGAAGATCTGATAACCCGGAATAAAGTGGGATTTATGCTGGGTACCATCGATTCCGGGGTCGCCGCGAGCATGTCCGCCATCTGCCAAAAGCATGGTGTCATCTTTATCAACACCAATTCTTCATCGCCGACTGAGTCTGCCGAGAATGCACACCGCACGAAGTTCGTCTTCGATGCCAGTGCTGCCAACTTTAACCGCGCTCTGCTCAAATATGCTTTGTTGAATCGCAAATCCAAACGGGTCTTGCTGCTGACGGAGGATAATGCATGGGGTCATAGCAGTGCCGCCGCCTCACGGTCATACATTGCGGAGCAGGGCGGCACGGTCGTTGGTGAAGTCGTCGTGCCCGAAGCCCTTCCCGACCCCGCCGGAACACTCCGACAGGTCGCCACCATCACAGCCGACGTGGTAGCCCTCAATATCAGCGGTGACAATCAGATCAGACTTTTTGCCCAGATCGACCCTAAGACGCTCGATAAGCAATCGTGGGTCGTGGGTGAGGTGGATTGGGAGGAGCTCTATCCCGCGCCGGGAACGCCTCGCCCGCTGTACGGCATTACCTGGGCCTGGAATATTGACACTCCCGGAACAGCGGAATTTGTGGCCCGTTACCGGAAACGCTATGGCCACACCAGACTGGATTACCCGGGTGATGTGACACATGCCGCCTACTTTGCGACAAAAGCGCTGCTCACGGCAATAGAGCGTGCCGGCACCACGGACAACCATGCGGTGATACGGCAACTCGAAAGCATCAAGTGGACGGCAAAGGAATTCATGCAGCATTACGCAGCCTATATGGATCCGGTCAGCCACCACCTCCAACAAACCATCTACATCGCCACCTGGCGCCCGCGAGTCGATCACCCCGAGAGCGGCCAGGTAATCCTGGGGCACGCCTCCCCCGAGCAGGTTCGCTACGAACAGGAGCGGACGACCCGACTTGAGTCTTTTGCCGACACCCCACACTACGCGCCATGAAAATGTTCAGGTTGGGCCTTATTTCACGAATTGCGCTGCTGGTCGTCTGCGTAGAGGTCGCCGCCTTCAGTGCGCTCGGATGGTTTTACATTGACCGGTTCAGCAGCGCCATTGACGAGCGAACTTACTTACACATGCACCTTGTGGGTCGAATGATTGCCAATGACGAGTTGGCAATCAGCTCCATTTCAAACCAGTCGATCGTGAGCGATCTGGTCGGCGCACCCTACCTTAATGGCATGGTCATCGGCGGTAATGGGCGGATCATCGTCTCTACAAATCCCTCCTACCTGGGCCGCCTGGCCGGCAGCATTCCTGGCTTCGATGCCCGATGGATGAGCGACTCCGCTCCCGATGAAAAATTCATCACAGACAAGAACACCCTCACTGCCGTTATGCACATTCGTGGCGCCCTGGGCGGTTCACCAATGTATATCACAGTGATCACGATTAGTACGGAGGAGCTCAACGCCAAAAAGCGTTCCATCGCCCTGTGGGGACAACTCGGCTCGCTGTTATTTATCCTGCTCAGTTCTGCCGGTATCGTTCTTATTGCCCAACGCCTTATCACCCGACGTGTAAACATCTCGCTGAAGGTCCTGAAGGAAGTGGAGGAGGGGGCTCTCGATGTCCGAATTCCCATATCGTTCGATGATGAATTGGGGCAGCTTCAGCGGGGCATCAACTCGATGACTGCAAAGGTTGGCTCGCTGCTGAATCAGCATCGCCGCAATGAAGAGGAAATCCGCGCCAAGAGCCAACTGCTTGACTCTATTATCGAGAATATCCCCAACATGATCTTCCTGAAGCGCGCTTCCGATCTGCGTTTCGTGCTTTTCAACAAGGCCGGTGAAAAATTGCTGGGCCTCGACCGTCAGGATGTGCTCGGCAAGAACGATCACGACTTTTTTCCCAAGGAGCAGGCGGACCACTTCACCGCTGATGATCGCGAGGTGTTGCGCTCGTCGGCAGTGCTTGACATCCCTGAAGAAGCAATCGCCACGCAGGGCGGTGGTCAACACATCCTGCACACCCAAAAGTTGACACTGTTCGACAGCCGGGGCGATGCGGAATATATCCTCGGTATCTCTGAGGATATTACCGAACGCAAGAAGGCAGAACAAAGAATCAGTGAACTGGCCTTTTTTGACCAGCTTACAGGACTGCCCAACCGGGTACTCCTGCTGGATCGCCTGAGGCAGGCCATGACGACCAGCGCACGCAGCGGAAATTATGGTGCGCTGCTGTTCATCGATCTGGATAATTTCAAGACGCTCAACGACACCCTCGGACATGATATGGGGGACTTGCTGCTGAAGCAGGTTGCTCAACGTCTGCATAAATGTGTTCGCGCAGAAGATACTGTGGCAAGAGTGGGCGGGGATGAATTCCTGGTGATGCTGACAAGCCTGGGTGAGAATGAGAGAGAAGTCGCCAGTCAGGTCGAAGTTTTGGGCAGGAAAATTCTCACCGCACTCAATCAAACTTACCAGCTCAACGAGGTGGTTTTTAACAGCACGCCGAGTATCGGCGCGGCCCTGTTCAGAGGCCATCAGGCTACGGTCGACGATCTGTTGAAGCAGGCAGATCTGGCCATGTATAAATCAAAGGATGCGGGGCGCAACACATTGCATTTCTTTAATTCGGAAATGGAGAGTGTCGTGATGGAACGCGCCGCGCTGGAAAAGGATCTGCGCGAGGCTATACAGGAGCAACAGTTCTTGCTCCACTATCAGGCGCAGGTGGTGGCCGGCGGTCAGACAACGGGCGCCGAAGTACTGTTGCGTTGGCAGCATCCCCGGCGCGGCATGGTGTCGCCTGCCGATTTCATACCCCTGGCTGAGGAAACCGGTTTGATTTTGCCACTGGGTCACTGGGTGCTGCACACGGCCTGCACTCAACTGGCTGTATGGGCCACGCGGCCGGAGATGGAACACCTCACGGTTGCGGTGAATGTCAGCGCCCATCAGTTCCGTCAGGCCGATTTCGTTGATCAGGTGCTGATGGTGATCAAGGACACGGGTGCGAACCCGTATCGACTGAAGTTGGAACTGACGGAGAGTATGCTGGTATCAAATATAGAAGATATTATTGAAAAGATGCATGCGTTAAAGGCCCGGGGTGTGGGCTTCTCGCTCGATGATTTTGGTACTGGCTATTCCTCGCTCTCCTATCTGAGGCGTTTGCCGCTGGATCAGCTAAAGATTGATCAGTCTTTTGTACGCGACGTACTCAGCGACCCGAATGATGCCACGATTGCCAAAACCATCGTAGCGCTGGCACATAGCTTAGGTTTGGGTGTGATCGCAGAGGGTGTGGAAACGGCATCGCAACGGGACTTTCTGGCCGCTGCAGGTTGTCATGCCTATCAGGGCTATTTCTTCAGCCGACCGTTGCCGCTGGAAGGTTTTGAGAGGTTTGTGCAGGGAATTGTTTGATGCACGTCCTTAATGAAAGTAATTCTGCTCTTTTTGATGCAATAACCATGATAATTTTAGAATCTTCGAGGCTGCATCTTTTTCGGTGTTAAACTCCGCACCGAAGCTGGCTAGACAGTCGCCGCGCACGCAAGTGCGGGGAGGAAAGTCCGGGCTCCACAGAGCAGAATGCCGGTTAATGGCCGGACACCGTGAGGTGATGAACAGTGCCACAGAAAATAAACTGCCTAAGTTCCTTCGGGAAACGGTGAGGGTGAAACGGCGGGGTAAGAGCCCACCGCGGACGTGGTAACACGGACGGCACGGTAAACTCCATTCGGAGCAAGATCAAATAGGCTGACTTTGGCGTTGCTCGCGTCGTCAGCGGGTAGATTGCTTGAGCGTAAGGTAACGAAACGCCTAGAGGAATGACTGTCCACGACAGAACCCGGCTTATCGGCCAGCTTCACCTATATTTCTCCTGTATTTCCTTTATTGGGTGCGTATTTTTCAAGGTTGCCGGTGCAGACCGGAAGCCTGGCGGGGTGCGGCCCCGCAACGTCTTTTTGCCGGGGGCAGCCCGGCGGCTGGTTACCTTTCTTGTCTTGTCAAGAAAGGTAACTGAAAGAATACGCCCCCGGTTTGCCGCCCCTTTGGGGTGCCCTCGATAGTCCGCAAACAAGCGGGGCTGCGCAACTCGCCCTGGCAGTGCGCACACATCGCGCCCTGCTGCGGATCTCAGACAGTGCTCGCCTTACACCACCGCTTGTTTGTGGCTATCTTTGGCGGCGCACAGGGGATGGGGTGGTACGTACAGAGCACATTACAAAACAATTCGTGGTAGCGTCAACGCCCCATTGCGACAATTCAATATCGTAGGCGCACCGCCCGAAAGCAGTCTCTCATGATATGCAGAAGACGAGACAAACCCGACCTTCAAGATGGAAGAAATGAGCGACTGCTTCACGTCATAGAGCCGCCGTTCAATTTATAGGGAATTCGTAACCCTGACAGTCTCTAATTAACTGTGGATTCAACCGGTCGATGCAACAGATTGGCTGAATCCGCAACCCAAAGCAGTCATGGCAATTTTCCGACCTGAGTTGTTTCTCATTAACCACCATAGCAGTTTGATGCGACATAATTCACAAGCTCCTGCGGGGTAACTTCATGATCCATATTATCCATTTTAAAATGGCCCACCATCTCGTCATTACATACCATAACTTTTGATTTATGCCCATTTTTTGACAAGGTGCATATCCCGCCATAACTGTGGTTCCTTCCACCAGGAACATCAATCAGGAAGTTGCATTGGGTGATATTGCCTAATTTCATTGCTCGAAGTATGGAATTAAATGATTGATTTCTTTCATTATGACTAGCAATGCGAACTGCTGGGTGATTGCCGCCATCAATAGGCGTGTCAGGGATTTGAAATTTGTGAAAATGATCGAGCCTGCTTAGTTCATAAATTCTGAATTCATAGATTTTTTTAAGACATGATTCCGCATCACAAATACCACGAGCTTTCTTTAACCAGTTCTTTTGATCTTCCTTCAATAGCCCTGTCTCGGTTGTGCTATATTTTGTCAAAGCAGCCTTGTAAAAAATATCCAGTTTAGAATCTAGCGCAGATAGTATTGGATTGTTACAAATCGTTTTCTCGATATTTGAGCTTGCCTTTGCACAATCAAAACTAGCTTTGACAATTTCAGCTTGTATTGGCAGAATCTTTTTCCCATCTAGCGATTCCCATTGTCCAGACATGGTATTGCCAGAGCAGTTTAAAATTAGCGCCCCTGTATAGGCATAAGTTTTCCGACCAAGTTTGGGGTTCATTTTATTCTTCCCCTCTTGCCATTTGTCTACTTGATTATCATTGGCTGGCCATTCACTTATCGTACCTTTACTATTTCTGGATTGATTTTGAATATCTGACAGCCCATAAGGCTCCATACTTGGGAACGCGTAATATCTGCCTACATGATAATGCGAGCCATATAGGTAATCATCAAACTCCATGAATACAGAAGTATTGCCTATCGTCCCCTTCCATGAATGGAACAAGCAACTTTCTTTGCTGGTCTCGGCTTGAGCTGTTGACAGTAAGACCAAACACGAAAGTAATCCAAGTATGTTTCGTTTCATGCGGCTCCTTTTTCAGTGCTGAAACTCATAATTGGAGTACGCCTTCGAGTGATTCCTATTGGCCGGTAGCCGGCTGTCAAGCATTCTACTCATCAACGGCAGCTTTACAACCAGTAGCGGTCATTGAATTTCAGTCATATGAACAGCAGCTTTGTGGCATCGTGTTTTCAACCTTGTACGTCTCCAAATGGCTCCAACCAGTTATTCACCCTTGCTACCTGCCGACCCTGAAGCCGTCGCTGACGATGTATAAATCAATAGATTCAAACTCGATTGTTTTGTCATTCGTGACATACGTCATGCATATCACCTTTAACCCTTTTCCGTCCTGCTGCGGACTATTGAGGGAACGCCGCCTGAATTCTGAATCCTGAATCCTGCTCTTTGGGCCGCCCCGCTTGACTGTCTGCCTGTCTCCGTAATTGTCTTTTCAGGCTACTTCGCTCTGCCAACTTGAATCTCCAGGTTGAATTAATTTCCCCAAAAATTTACGGTCTCCATTACAAACAACTTTAGCTTAATTCTGCAATTCATTGCTTTATAAGCATATTTGTATTTTCTTAACATTCTGCGCTAACTCCTTGTCTTGTAAAGAAAAAACCTGTTTTTCGCTTGACCTGATGGTTTTTTTTCAATATAGTGGGTTTAAGTGGTAAAAAGTGGGTAATTGTGGAGGTACCGGAATGTTCCAAGGCGCGGCGCAACTTAATCTGGATGGCAAAGGCAGGCTCGCAATACCGGCAAGGTATCGCGATGAGCTGCTGAGCACCTGCGCCGGAAATTTGGTGCTGACCATCGATACCGACGGATGCCTGCTGGTATACCCCGAGCCTGAATGGTTGCCGATATGCGACAAGCTGAACAAACTTTCATCGTTTAACCCGCGTAGCCGTGCCCTGCAGCGTCTGTTGGTCGGTCACGCTGAAAATGTGGTGATGGATAGTGTAGGTCGCGTGCTGATTTCGCCGGTATTGCGCAACTATGCCGCGCTGGATAAAAACGTGATGCTGATCGGGCAGGGCAACAAGTTCGAATTGTGGGATGACGTGAAATGGCAGGCGCAGCAACAGGCCGCGCTGTTACTGATGAGTGGTGATTTGCCGTCAGAGCTCGAAGGGTTCTCGTTGTGAGTGAGGAATTGATCCATACCACGGTCCTGCTGAATGAAGCAGTCGACGCGCTCGCGATCAAGCCGGATGGAATATATGTGGATTGCACCTTCGGCCGGGGCGGACACAGCGCGCTGATCTTGCAGCAGCTGGGTGCGAACGGACGATTGATCGCGCTGGACAAGGATCTGACGGCGGTAGCGCACGGTCGTCAGTGGAAGGATGCGCGTTTTCACATTGTGCACAGCGGTTTTACGCGGCTGGCGGATGTGTTGAGCGAGCTGGGTGTCGAGCATGTAGATGGAATCTTGCTTGATTTGGGTGTGTCTTCGCCGCAACTGGATGAAGCCGAACGCGGTTTCAGTTTCAGGTTTGATGCGCCGCTGGATATGCGTATGGATACGAGTGGCGGAATGACTGCCGCACAATGGTTAGAAACAGTGGACGAAGGTCTGCTGACGGAGGTTATACGTGATTACGGCGAAGAACGGTTTGCTAAGCAGATTGCAAGAGCGGTTGTTGCTGCGCGTGAGATTCAACCCATCCAGACCACGTGGCAGCTCGTCGAGCTGGTTAGCAAGACGGTACGTACCCGTGAAGCCGGCAAAAATCCGGCGACACGCACCTTTCAAGCTATACGGATTTATATCAATCGCGAGCTCGAAGAGCTAGAGCAGGTTTTACCGCAGTGCGTCTCGCGTTTAAAAACAGGCGGACGTCTGGCGGTGATCAGTTTTCACTCGCTGGAAGATCGCATGGTCAAGCACTTCATACGCGATATGGCTGACGCCGACAAATTGCCGCGCAATGTGCCGATCCGTGCCAGCGAAGTGCCGCAAGGAAAGATGAAGCTGATCGGCAAAGCAATACGCGCAGGCACGGCCGAGTTGCAGGTCAATCCGCGTGCACGCAGCGCGATGATGCGTGTGGCAGAGCGCAGCGATGTGGCGTAGCGGATTTTTACAGGGCTTGTTGCTGGTGCTGGTGGTGACGGGTGCGTTGAGCGTGGTCACCTCGCAACATCAGGCGCGCAAGTTGTTCATCGCATTGCAGCAGGAAAAAGAGCACGCCCGTCAGATGGAAGTGGAGTGGGGGCAGTTGCAATTGGAACAAAGCACCCTGGCAGCACCGGCGCGGGTGGAAAAGATTGCATCGCGGCAGTTGCAAATGCAGCTGCCCAGGAAAGAGCAAGTGAAGTTTATACGGATAGGGCCTAACGGCGGAACAGACAGGCAACCATGAAATATGCGACCAGCGCAAACGACAACATTACGGCGAAATTGCCGGGTTGGCGTGCGACTGTGCTATTCGTGGTGTTGTTGCTATGTCTGGCCGGGCTAATTGGCCGGGCTGTATATCTGCAGGGTATCCGGGATGACTTTTTGCAGGAAAAGGGCAATCAGCGTTATAGCCGGGTGATCGAAGTCAGCGCGCATCGCGGCATGATCACCGATCGCAATGGGGAGCCGCTGGCGGTCAGCACACCCGTCGAGTCGGTTTGGGCTAGCGCCTCTGATATCAAAATAAACGATGCCAGGGAAACCCGCCTTAACGCCCAGCAGTTAAAGCAGCTCGCGCACGCGTTGGATATGCGCGTGACAGAGGTGCAAAGCCGTCTTGCGGATAGCTCACGGGATTTCGTGTATCTGAAACGCCAGCTCCCGCCTGAGCAGTCGGGGAATGTGGCCAGTCTGAATCTGCCGGGAATTTCCTTGCAGCGCGAATACCGGCGCTATTACCCGGCCGGCGAAGAGTTTGCGCAGATGCTGGGTTTTACCGGGCAGGATGATAACGGTCAGGAAGGTCTGGAGCTGGTTTTGCAAGAGCAACTCGCGGGCAAACTGGGCAGTCAGCGGGTGATCAAGGACAGGCGCGGGCATATCGTCGAAGATGCGGGTAGTCTGAATCCGCCCAAGCCTGGCGGCGATATTGTGCTCAGCCTGGACAGTAAAGTTCAACACCTGGCCTATCGTGAACTAAAGCTGGCCGTTCAGCAGCATCAAGCCAAAGCGGGTGCCATCGTGGTGCTGGATGCGAGGAGCGGTGAGGTATTGGCGCTGGCGAATTATCCCAGCTATAACCCGAATAACCGCGCCCATGTCAGCATGCAGGCAATGCGCAATCGCGCCGTTGCCGATGTGTTCGAACCGGGTTCGACGATGAAGCCGTTTACCATCGCAACTGCGCTGAACATTGGCAAAGTGCGTCCCGATACGGTGATCAATACTGAAAACGGCGCGTTCACGGTCGGCAATAAAACCATACACGACACCCATGCAGAGCCGACATTAACCGTATCGCAGGTGATACAGAAATCCAGCAATGTCGGGGCGGCGAAAATTGCGTTATCGCTGGAGTCTCAAGTGCTGTGGCAGACTTTTTCAAATTCCGGTTTTGGTGCGCATACCGGCAGTAACTTTCCGGGCGAAGCAATCGGCATGCTGCGCGAGGCTAAAAACTGGCGTCCGATTGAGCAAGCCACCATGTCATACGGGCACGGCATTTCGGTCAATCTGTTGCAGTTGGCGCGCGCCTATACAATTTTCGCCGGCGATGGCGAATTAAAACCCATTTCGTTGCTCAAGCTGGATACGCCTGCCATCGGACGTCCGGTGTTTTCCAGCAAGACAGCAGCCCAGTTGCGCGTGATGATGGAATCAGTCGTGATGCCGGGCGGTACGGCACCGCTGGCGCAAGTGGCAGGTTACCGCGTGGCGGGAAAAACCGGTACCGCGCATAAACTGGACGGAGGGCATTACGCCAACCGCTATGTCGCATCGTTTGTAGGCCTGGCGCCGGTGTCCGCGCCGCGTCTGATCGTGGCAGTGATGATAGACGAACCGAACAATAGCCAGTATTACGGCGGACTGGTGGCAGCACCGGTGTTCAGTCAGGTGGTGGGTGGCACGCTTCATTTATTAAACGTGCCCAATGACGCGCCGCTGGATAACGTGATTGCAGCACCGACAGAAATCATCAGGGAGGAAATATGATTATCTCCCTTAAACAGTTGCAGAAGACGCTCGGTGCGCCCGTCACAAGTCTGGTGACTGACAGCCGCGCGATACGGCAGGGTGATACTTTCGTTGCCTATCCAGGCGAAAAATCTGACGGCCGTCAGTTCATCGCGCAGGCGATCGCGCAGGGTGCGAATGCGGTAATCTTTGAAAAGCTTGTGTCCGGGCCGGATGCGCTTAATTTTGTGTGGGATGCCGCCTGGAATGTAGCCCATCTTGCTGTGCCTGATTTACGCCACAAGGCGGGCTTGCTGGCGGATGAAGTGTATGGAACTCCTTCAGCGCATTTGTGGACGGTGGGAGTGACCGGCACCAACGGCAAGACTTCAACCTGCCACTGGATCGCTCAAGCCTTGAATGATGCCGGTAAAAAATGTGCGCTGATTGGCACGCTCGGCAACGGTTTTGCCGGTGCGTTGCAGGCCAGCGCGAATACCACACCGGACGCGGTTTGTTTACAAGGACTGCTGGCTGACTATCTGCGCAACGGTGCACAAGCCGTGGCGATGGAAGTGTCCTCGCACGCGTTGGCGCAGGGGCGGGTCAACGGTGTGCGTTATGACGTGGCGATGCTGACCAACCTGACACGCGATCATCTGGATTATCACGGCGATATGCAAAGTTACGCTGCGGCCAAGCGGCGACTATTTGACTGGCAGGCGCTGAAGTTTGCCGTTATCAATCTTGACGATGCGTTCGGTGCCGAGTTGGCTTTGCAGTTGAAGGACAGGGAAGTCGAAGTCATAGCCTATGGTCTGAGCCAGGCCGCGCTGCATCTGGCCGAGCGGCACGGTATGCGCATGGTTTACGGCAACGTGCTGCAAATGAGCGCGCAAGGCATGCGCCTTGAGATCCGCTCGAGCTGGGGTGGCGGCGAATTGAACAGCACGCTGGTTGGCAAATTTAATGCCGCCAATTTGTTGGGCGCACTGGCGGTATTGCTGGTGAGCGATATCAGCCTGATTGACGCCGTGGCGTCATTGAGCCGTGTTCTGCCCGTCGCAGGACGGATGCAGCGGATAGGTGAAAATAGTCAGCCTGCGGTCATCGTGGATTATGCGCATACGCCTGACGCACTGGAAAAAGTGTTGCTGGCGCTGCGCGAAGTCAGCGTCTCAACGGAAGACAGGCTGATTTGTGTATTTGGTTGCGGCGGCGATCGTGATCGCGGCAAGCGCGCCATGATGGGACTGGTCGCAGAAAAATTTGCAGACAGTTGTATCGTCACCAGCGATAACCCGCGCAGTGAGGATCCCCGGAACATTATCAGCGATGTGGTAAGCGGCATGTCAGCGAACAAGCATGAAATCATCGTTGATCGGGCTGCGGCGATCGAACGCGCCATTGGCCTTGCCAAATGCGGCGATATTGTGTTGGTCGCGGGCAAGGGACATGAGGACTATCAGGAGATTGAAGGCGTGAAGCACTGTTTCAGCGATGTGGATGTGTCCATGCAAGCCTTGAAAAAATGGCCGCAGCAGTCCGGAGGTGTTCAATGATGCTGCTGGCACAAGCTGCCAAGGTGTTAAACGCACGTGTAATCGGCGGCGTGAGCGCTGTGCGCTTTACTTCCGTGTCCACAGACACGCGCAAGCTCTTGCCGGGGGACTTGTATGTGGCGCTTCGCGGTGAACATTATGACGGCGCCGATTTTATCGCGCAGGCCCACGCTGCCGGTGCTGTTGCAGCGTTAATAAATAAAGACAGCTTCGAGAAGCTGACCTCGCCTCTGAATCCTGAATCCGGCATCCCGCATCCTGTATTTCCGCTGTTGCTTGTAGAAGACACTCGCATAGCCCTGGGGCAATTGGCCGCGTACTGGCGTCGTCAGTTCGATATTCCAATGGTCGCGATTACCGGCAGCAACGGCAAGACCACGGTCAAGGAAATGCTGGCAGCGATCCTGCGTGCCGCGGCAGGCTCGGATGAGGCCGTGCTGGCAACGCGCGGCAATCTGAATAACGACATAGGCATGCCGCTGACCCTGTTGCAGCTTAACGCGCAGCACCGTTATGCCGTGATTGAAATGGGTATGAATCATCCCGGCGAGATTGACTATCTGACACAGATTGCCCGCCCGCAAGTCGCCCTGATCAACAATGCCAGCGGCGCGCACCTTGAAGGCATGGGTTCTGTGGAAGCCGTGGCCCATGCCAAAGGGGAAATATTCGCGGGCTTGCAGCATGAAGGCAGTGCAATTATCAACGCGGATGATGAGTTTGCGCCGTTGTGGCGCAGTCTTGCCGGTGTGCATTCGCTGCTGGAGTTCGGTCTGAACAGCGAGGCTGACGTGAGCGGCGAATGGTATCCGCACGCAACAGGTCTGCGTTTAATCGCGCAGACGCCGTCGGGTGATTTTACCGTGGATATGCAAGTACCCGGTGAGCATAACGCGCGCAATGCGCTGGCGGCGACAGCGGCCGCAATTGCGCTGAACCTGCCGCTGGAGAGCATCGTTGCTGGCCTGGAAAAATTCGGCGGAGTGGCCGGACGTTTGCAACGTAAGTTGGCGCGGCGCGGCGCGGTAGTGATTGACGATACCTACAACGCAAACCCGGCGTCCCTTCAAGCCGCGATTGCCGTGCTGGCACAGACGCAAGGAAAAAGAGTGCTGGTGTTGGGCGATATGGGCGAGCTGGGCGATGCCGCCGCCGCCTTTCATGCCGGGATCGGAATAACCGCAAGACTAGCGGGCATCGAAAAACTGTATGTCCTGGGCGAATTAAGCCGCAATGCAGCGCGCGAATTTGGCGCTGCAGCACGGCACTTTGATTCTATAGATGATTTGCAAGCGGCCCTGGAAACGGAACTGGAAGAAGGTACGACTGTGCTGGTGAAGGGTTCGCGTTTCATGAAAATGGAACGGGTAGTTAAATATCTGGTGAGTGGTGAGTCGGGAATAGAGAGTGGGGCAGGCAACACCCACTTACCACTTACGACTTACCACTGCCCAAAGGAATAAACATGCTCTTAGCACTCACACAATGGCTGGCTCAGGATATACGGTTTTTCAGCGTATTCAATTACATCACGCTGCGCACCGTGCTCTCAGCCATGACGGCGCTGGGAATTTCATTCCTGGTCGGGCCCGCGATGATACGCAAGCTGACCGCCTACAAAATCGGACAGTCCGTGCGCACGGACGGACCACAAACGCATCTGGTCAAGGCGGGAACGCCGACCATGGGTGGCGCGCTGATTCTGACTTCGATTGCAATTACCACGTTGCTGTGGGGCGACTTGCACAACCAGTACGTATGGGTGGTGTTGTTCACCACGCTGGGTTTCGGTGTGATCGGCTGGATCGATGACTATCGCAAGGTCGTGCATCGCAACCCCAAGGGTCTGTCTGCTAAAGCCAAAATGGGCTGGCAGTCCATCATCGCGCTGATTGTGGGTGTGTATCTGTGGAATACGGCGACGCTTCCTGCACAAACCGAAATGATCGTGCCGTTCATGAAGTTCTTTGTGTTTCCGCTGAGTGCAGTTGCGTTCATCGCGGTGGTCTATTTCGTGATTGTCGGCACCAGCAACGCGGTGAATCTGACCGACGGGCTGGACGGGCTGGCGATCATGCCTACCGTGATGGTGAGCAGCGCACTGGCGCTATTCGCCTATGTTGCGGGCAATGCCGTGTTTGCGAAATACCTGGGAATTCCCTATATCCCCGGTGCGGGTGAGTTGGCGGTGTTCTGTGGCGGAATTGCAGGTGCAGGTCTGGCATTCCTCTGGTTCAACGCCTATCCGGCTGAAGTGTTCATGGGCGACGTAGGCGCCTTGGCGCTGGGGGCTGCGCTGGGCGTGGTCGCAGTGATCGTGCGTCAGGAGCTGGTGTTGTTCATCATGGGTGGCGTGTTTGTGGTGGAAACGTTGTCGGTGGTCATTCAGGTTGCTTCGTTCAAACTGACAGGCAAACGTGTGTTCCGCATGGCGCCTCTTCATCACCACTATGAATTAAAAGGATGGAAGGAGACGCAGGTTGTGGTGCGTTTCTGGATTATCACGATGTTGCTGGTATTGCTTGGATTGGCTACGTTAAAACTGAGATGACACGCTTGCGAGACAAATCTGTTCTGGTAATCGGTCTCGGTGAGACAGGGTTATCCATGGTGCGCTGGTTGAGCGCACAAGGCGCGCGCCTGCGCGTTGCGGACAGTCGCGTAACTGCGCCCGGCCTGGAAGAGGTGGCAAGGTTGGTTGCAAAGGAGCAGATATTTTGTGGTGCATTCGATGACGCGCTGTTTGCAGGCATCGATCTGATCGCGATCAGTCCGGGTGTGCCATTGTCCGACCCGCATGTTGCAGCTGCGCTGGCGCGAGGCATACCTGTTGTCGGCGACATCGAACTCTTTGCCCAGCAGATGCAGGATTCAAGAGGCGGTGCCAAAGTTATCGCAATAACCGGTTCGAACGGCAAGACGACAGTGACCAGTATGGTGGAACACCTGTGCAAGGCTGCCGGTTTTGACGCCGTAGCGGCAGGCAATATTTCGCCTGCGGTACTGGATGTGGTGATGCTGCGCGGTGACAGGCAGCCCCAGGTGTGGGTGCTGGAGTTGTCCAGTTTTCAGCTGGAAACCACTGCAACGTTAAAGGTGGATGCGGCCACCGTGCTGAATGTCAGCGAGGATCATCTGGATCGCTATGCAGGCATGGATAACTATGCGGCGGCCAAAGAGCGGATTTTCAAGGGTTGCAGCGTACAGGTTCTGAATCGGGACGATGCGCGCAGTATCTGCATGAAGGGCGCTGCAAGCGAATTCATCAGTTTCGGTTTGAATCTGCCTGCGCGCGAAACGGATTTTGGCATCGAGCGGAAAAGCAATGAAGTCTGGTTGGTGCAGGGCAGCCTTCGCCTGATCAAAGCCTCTGAACTGCAACTGGCAGGGTTGCACAATGTTGCCAATGCGCTGGCCGCCCTGGCGTTGTGTCGCGCAATTGGTTTGCCGATGCCTGTACTGCTGGATGCACTGCGCAGTTTCAAGGGATTGCCACACCGCGTGGAACGCATCAACCAGATACAGGGTGTGACGTTCTATGACGACTCAAAGGGAACCAATGTCGGCGCGACTGTCGCAGCCCTCGAAGGTATGGGCTGCAAGGTCGTATTGATCGCAGGTGGCGTCGGCAAGGAACAGGATTTTTCACCCTTAAAACCTGTCGTTCAAGAACACGCGCGCGCGGTTGTGCTGATCGGGCGCGATGCAATGTTGATCGCAGCAGCGCTGCATGGCTGCGATGTTCCTGTGCAGTACGCCGTGGACATGAGTGAGGCTGTGCGCGAGGCTGCGAAGCTCGCGCTGCCAGGGGATGCCGTACTGCTGTCTCCTGCCTGTGCCAGCTTCGATATGTACCGCAATTATGCCCATCGCGCGGAAGTCTTTGTCGGGGAAGTGCGCAAGTTGAATGAGGAGGGCGCATGGCCTCATTAGTCAGGACACGTACGCCGCCTCCTCAGGCGCAGTTCGATAATCTGCTGATCTGGGTGTTCATCGCCCTGCTGTCTGTCGGCCTGGTAATGGTGTATTCGTCATCTATCGCCACCGCCGAGGGCAGCAAATTTACCGGGCATCAGGCCACCTATTACCTGATGCGGCACAGCATGTTCATCGCGGTGGGATTGATCGCAGGCGTAATCGCGTTTCAGGTGCCGGTGCAGTTCTGGCAGACCTGGTCACCCTATTTGTTCCTGGCGGGGGCCGCGCTGCTGATCCTGGTGCTGATCCCGCATGTCGGGCGCGAAGTGAACGGCAGCCGTCGCTGGTTATCGCTGTTCGTGATCAATTTGCAGCCTTCCGAATTGATGAAGCTGTTTGCCGTGATGTATGCGGCCGATTACACGGTACGCAAGGGCAATGTAAAGCATCTGTTCATCCAGGCATTCCTGCCGATGTTCGCCGTCATGGTGGTCATCGGCGGTTTGTTGCTGCAAGAGCCGGACATGGGCGCATTCGTGGTGATCCTGTCGATTGCTTTCTGCACGCTGTGGCTGGGCGGCTTCAACGTCAAGGTGTTCGGCGCACTGATCGTGGCGCTGCCACTGGCCTTTGCCGCGCTGATATTTTCATCTCCTTACCGGATGCAGCGCGTGATCGGTTTCATGGATCCCTGGGCTGACCCGTATGGCAAGGGGTATCAGCTCAGTCACGCGCTGATCGCTTTCGGACGCGGAGAACGATTCGGCGTTGGCCTGGGTGCCAGTGTGGAGAAATTATTCTACCTGCCGGAAGCGCATACCGATTTCCTGATGGCTGTGATTGCCGAAGAGTTGGGGCTGGCGGGCGTGATCTGCGTGCTTGCGCTGTTCGCAATGGTGGTGATACGCGCGTTTCAGATTGGCCGGCATGCCGCGTTTCTGGAACGCAATTATTCAGCCCTGGTGGCGCAAGGTATCGGCGTGTGGATCGGCGTGCAGGCGACGATCAACATCGGCGTGAATATGGGGGTATTGCCGACCAAGGGATTGACGCTGCCGTTCCTGAGTTTCGGCGGCAGCGGCGTGGTGGTGAATTGCATCGCCGCCGCCGTGCTGCTGCGCGTCGATTATGAAAACCGAAGGTTGGCCAGAGGCATGCCAGCATGACAATAAAAAATCTCCAACCTTCTGTTTCGGCGCAGGCAAGAGGCTTGCGTGGGTATGTGCGTCAAAACTTCCCGGCTTGCACGAGGCATGCCAGCATGATTTTAAATAATCGCAAGTCTTCTGTTTCGGCGCAGGCAAGCGGCTTGAGTGGGTATTTGCGTCAAAACCTCTCGGCTTGCACGGGGAGTGACCGCATGAATATCAGGATGCAGGATTGGGGAGAGCGCAGCGAGGGGCGCAGGATTCAGGTAAAACCCGGTTGCGTTGAGCTTGATTGCGATCATTCAGTGAGTCGCTATTTATGAGCCGTTCAATTCTCATTATGGCCGGTGGTACTGGAGGTCATATTTTTCCGGCTCTTGCGGTTGCTGACATCCTGCGCGAGCAGGGGTGGCAGGTGACGTGGCTGGGCGCGCCGAACAGCATGGAAGCCGATCTGGTGCCGAAACACGGTTTTGAAATGGCAATGGTGCGATTCAAAGGTCTGCGCGGCAATGGTTTGCTGCGCAAGTTGCTGCTGCCGCTAAACCTCGCAGTTGCGTTGTGGCAAAGCGCTGTTGCGATGTTTCGCTACAGGCCGGACGTGGTGCTGGGCATGGGCGGTTACATCACCTTCCCGGGCGGCTTGATGGCGGCCTTGCTGCGCAGACCTCTCGTTATTCACGAACAGAATTCGGTAGCAGGATTGAGCAACAAGGTGCTGGCGAAGTTTGCGCAAAAGGTGCTGAGTGGTTTCCCCGATGTATTGCCGAAAGCCATCTGGTGCGGCAATCCGGTGCGCAGCAGTATCGCTGCGTTGCCAGAGCCGCAGCAGCGCTATACAGCGCGCACCGGCCGTTTGAACGTGCTGGTGGTGGGTGGCAGTCTGGGCGCGAAGGCGATCAATGAAGCGGTGCCACAGGCACTGGCAAAGTTGCCTGAAGCGGCGCGTCCCAATGTATTGCATCAGACCGGCAAGAATCATCACGCCGCCGTTGTGGCTTTGTACAAAGAGGCGGGTGTGCAGGCCGACATCCAGTCATTCATTGCGGATATGGCAGTCAGCTATGCGCAAGCCGATCTGGTGATTTGCCGTGCCGGTGCGCTGACGGTGGCTGAGCTGGCCGCCGCAGGGGTCGCCAGTCTGCTGATTCCGTTCCCGTTTGCGGTGGACGATCACCAGACGCACAACGCATGCTTTTTGAGCGAGCGGGGCGCCGCAGTACTTTTACCCCAACATGAACTGAATGCGGAAAAGCTTGCGAATTTTCTGGGCGAATTCAGTCGTGAAAAATTGATGGAAATGGCGCAGCGGGCACGCAGTCTCGCCCGTCCGGAAGCCGCTGAAAAAGTTGCGAACGTATGCAGGGAGTTGGCAGAATGAGACATAAAATTAAACAGATCCATTTTGTCGGGATCGGCGGATCTGGCATGAACGGGATAGCCGAGGTGCTGTTCAATCTGGGTTTCGAGGTCAGCGGTTCGGATCTCGGAGAGAACGCGGCGACTAAACGCTTAAGCGGTTTGGGCGTTAAGGTCACGATCGGTCATGCCGAGGCTAACCTGACAGATGCGGATGTCGTGGTGGTATCCACCGCTGTGGGTGGCGATAATCCGGAAGTGTTGGCTGCGCGTGCGCGCCACATTCCGGTCGTGCCGCGCGCGATGATGCTGGCTGAATTGATGCGTTTGCGTCAGGGGATTGCGGTGGCCGGCACACACGGCAAGACCACGACCACCTCGTTGACGGCCAGCGTATTGGCGCGGGGCGGATTCGATCCTACCTTCGTGATAGGCGGCAAGCTCAACAGCAGCGGCACCAACGCCAAGCTGGGAACCGGTGAATTCATCGTCGTGGAAGCGGATGAGTCTGACGCGTCGTTCCTGTATTTGCAGCCGATACTCGCTGTAATTACCAATATCGATGAAGACCATATGGAAACTTATGGTCATGACTTTGCGCGCCTGAAGCAGGCATTTGTGGATTTCGTCGAACATCTGCCGTTTTATGGCCGCGCGATGGTGTGCGTGGACGACGCCAATATCCGCGAAATATTGCCGCGCATCACCAAGCCGGTGACGACTTACGGATTCAGCGAGGATGCGCAAATCCGCGCGGTCGACGTGCGTCATCAGGGCGGGCAGATGTGCTTCACCGCCCTTTGCCGGCAGAACGGCACGCCGCGCGATCTGGACATCACCCTCAATCTTCCCGGGCGGCACAACGTATTGAACGCGCTGGCCGCGATTGCGATTGCGCTGGAAGTCGGTGTGGCGGATGACGCGATTGTGGCTGCTTTGAGCGAGTTCGAGGGGGTCGGCAGGCGCTTTCAGCGCTACGGGGAAATTAAACTGCCGGATGGCGGCACGTTCACACTCATCGATGATTACGGGCACCACCCGGTCGAGATGGCGGCGACACTGGCTGCCGTGCGCGGTGCGTTTCCCGGACGCCGGCTGGTGCTTTCATTCCAGCCGCATCGCTATACACGCACCCGCGACTTGTTCGAAGACTTCGTGAAAATTTTGTGCGGCGTGGATGCCTTGCTGCTCGCGGAAGTGTATGCGGCAGGCGAGCCGCGACTGGTTGCGGCCGATGGCCGGGCGATGATGCACGCATTGCGGCTGGCGGGTCAAAGCGAAGCCATTTTCGTCGAGCATATTGCCGACATGCCACAGTCCATATTGCAAATGGCCAGAGATGGCGATGTGGTCGTCACGATGGGTGCGGGCACAATCGGCAATGTGCCGGCGGCTGTCAGGCAGCTGGCACAGATATGAACATGATAGAGCCGACACAATTCATCAAAGCCGTGCTGCGCGGCAAGCTGAGCCTTGCAGAATCCATGCGCCGCCACACCAGTTGGCGCGCAGGCGGCGTGGCTGACCGGCTCTATCAGCCTGCCGATCTGGATGATATGCGGGTGTACTTGTGCAGCCTGCCATTGAATGAACCAGTGGTGGCCGTGGGTCTGGGCAGCAACCTGCTGGTGCGCGACGGCGGATTGCGCGGCACGGTTTTGTTGCTGCATGGCGGATTGAACGAACTGAGCGTGCAGGCCGACGGGATGATCTATGTGCAGGCCGGTGTGCCGGGCGCGAAGCTGGCTCGATATGCCGCCTTGCACGGGCGTCGCGGTGCTGAATTTTGCGCCGGTATTCCCGGCACGCTGGGCGGCATGCTGGCGATGAACGCCGGTTGCTATGGCAGCGAAATCTGGCAGCACGTCGCGAAGGTGCAGGTCGTGACCCGCAGCGGCGAATTGAAGGTGAGAACGCGAGAGGAATATGAAATTGGCTATCGGAGTGTAAGCAGGATCGAGGATCGAGGATCGAGGATCGAACACCCCTCCCCCGCTAGCGGGGGAGGGGTTGGGGGAGAGGGTAATTCCTCAATCCAGAATCCAGAATCCTCAGAATTCTTCGTCGGTGCCTGGTTATCGTTCGAGCAGGGTGATGGCGAAATAGCGCGCAGACAGATCAAGGAGTTGCTGAGCAAACGCATCAGCAGTCAGCCGTTGAATCTGCCGAATGCGGGTTCGGTGTTCCGCAATCCGCCGGGGGATCATGCAGCGCGACTGATTGAGCAGTGCAGCCTCAAAGGTCGGTATGTTGGCGGTGCGCAAGTGTCTGAAAAACATGCGAATTTTATCGTTAACACAGGCGGGGCCACGGCGGCAGACATCGAGAATCTGATCTGCTCGGTGCGTGAAATTGTAGCTGCTCAAACCGGGGTGGTGTTGCACACGGAAGTAAAAATCATAGGCGAGACAGGAATTATGGATAAAAAGAATAGCGATCCTCGCACACCGACTCTGAATCCTGAATCCAGCATCCTCGATCCTGGTTCATTTGGCAAAGTAGCCGTGTTGTTTGGCGGGCGCTCCGCCGAGCGTGAAGTTTCTTTGAAGAGCGGCGCGGCGGTATTGGCATCCCTGCTGCGTAGCGGCGTGGATGCGCATGCGTTCGATCCTGCCACGCGCAATTTGCAGGAACTGGTGATTGAGGGTTTCGATCGCGTCTTCATCGCGTTGCACGGACGAGGCGGTGAAGACGGCACGGTGCAAGGCGCACTGGAGTTGCTGGGCATGCCTTATACCGGCAGCGGCGTGATGGCCTCCGCCCTTGGCATGGACAAGTGGCGCAGCAAGCTGGTATGGCAGGCGGGCGGTTTGCCTATCCCCGCCTTCCAGATCATCGATGAGCATAGCGTGAGTGCTGACGTAGTTGGGCAGCTGGGCTTGCCGCTGTTCGTCAAACCTGCCAATGAAGGTTCCAGCGTCGGCATCAGCAAGGTCAAAGCAGAGAACGAATTACAGGCCGCCTATCAGAGCGCCGCACGTCACGACAAGCTGGTGATCGCGGAGAGTTTCATTGGCGGCGGCGAATACACCGTGGCGATCCTGGGTGAGCAGGCCTTGCCGGTCATCAAGATCGAGCCCGCCAATGAGTTCTACGACTATGAGGCGAAATACCTGCGCGACGACACACGCTATCTGTGTCCGAGCGGCCTCAATGCCGAGCAGGAGATCGAAATGCAGCGCCTCGCGAAGACGGCTTTTGCACTGATCGGCGGGCAATGCTGGGGACGCGTGGACTTTCTGATGAGCGAGGATGGCCGCCCCTACGTGCTCGAAGCGAATACCTCGCCTGGCATGACTGATCACAGTCTGGTGCCGATGGCGGCGCGTCAGGCGGGCATCAGCTTTGATGGATTGGTGCTGCGTGTTTTAGGAATGGCGCATGTGGGATAACGCCTCATTGCTGCGCAGCATCGCCAGTGCACTGTTTTTTTGCAGTGTGGTGCTGGTGTTGTACGGCATGGTGCATTACGTGGTGCATTTGCCGCAACTGCTGCCTATCAAGACGGTGCGCCTGGTGGCTGTGCCTGGAAGGGTTGTGGCCGGTGATGTGCAGGCGATGGTACGCCAGGATGTGCAGGGTAATTTCCTGACGGTGGATATCGACAAGTTAAGGCGTTCACTGGAGAAATTGCCCTGGGTACGCAATGTCAGCATACGCCGTGAATTTCCGAGCAGTCTGGCGTTGAGCTTTGAAGAACATCAGCCATTGGCGCGCTGGAACGATGTGGCGTTAGTGAATCAACAAGGCGAAGTGTTTTCAGCCGAAACGAGACAGGAACTGCCAAGATTTACCGGTTATGAAGGTACCTCGGCAGAAGTTTCGCAGCAATATGCAAAATTCAGCGGGCAACTGGCGGTGTTGAATTTGCAGGTGATGCAACTGGCGCTGTCCCCCCGCCATGCCTGGAAGTTGTATTTGAGCAACAACATGGTGGTGGAGTTGGGGCGCGAAGCGATGGGGCAACGGCTGGCACGATTTGTGTCGGTGTATCCCTATAGCCTGCTGCAAGTACCGCAGGAGGCTTCGGCGCAGGAGCCCGCGCTGCAGGTTGTGGATATGCGTTACCGCGATGGTTTTGCAGTGAAAAAGCGACATGGCAATGTATAAGCGCATGCAAATGAAAAACAGAAAATGGCAGTGGAGACCAAGCGATGAGCAGAAATAGGGATATGAAGAATCTGGTGGTTGGCCTGGATATCGGCACGTCAAAGATTGTCGCGATAGTCGGGGAAGTCAAACCTGACGGCATGCTGGAAGTGATCGGCATGGGTATGCACGAATCATCCGGCCTGAAAAAAGGCATGGTGGTCAACATCGAGGCGACGGAGAAAGCGATTCAGCGTGCGCTGGAGGAAGCCGAACTGATGGCCGATTGCAAAATCACCGAGGTGCATACCGGCATTGCGGGCAGCCATATTCGCAGCACGAATTCACGCGGCATGGTGAAGATCAAGGATAAGGAAGTCACTCAAGCCGACATAGACCGCGTTCTTGAGACGGCCAGTTCCATCAGTCTGGCGGGCGATCAGCAGATTCTGCATGTCCTGGAGCAGGCCTTCAGTATCGACGGGCAGGATGGCATCAAGAAGCCGCTGGGCATGAGCGGGATGCGACTGGATGTCGAGGTGCATATCGTCACGGGGGCCGTGGCAGCCGTACAGAACATCATGAAGTGTATTCACCGCTGTGGTCTGGAAGTCAATGAGCTGATTCTGCAACCGTTGGCATCCAGCCGTGCGGTACTGGCTGACGATGAGATGGATCTGGGCGTGTGTCTGGTAGATATCGGCGGCGGTACGACCGATATCGCGGTGTTTACCGGCGGATCGATACGGCACACCGCCGTGATCCCGATTGCCGGTGACCAGATCACCAACGACATCGCGATGGCGTTGCGCACGCCGACCCAGGATGCCGAGGACATCAAGATCCGTCACGGTTGCGCGTTGCGCCAGCTGGCGGACGACGGCGTGATCGAAGTGCCGGGTGTGGGCGAACGCGGGCCACGCATGTTGTCCAGGCAGACCTTGTCAGAGGTCATCGAGCCGCGCGTCGAAGAGCTCTATTCCCTGGTGCAGGCGGAGTTGCGCCGCAGTGGATTCGATGATTTGTTGTCATCCGGCATCGTGATTACCGGCGGCAGCAGCGCTATGCAGGGCATGGTCGAGCTGGGCGAGGAGATTTTTCATCTGCCGGTCAGGCTGGGTATCCCGAAATATGTCGGCGGCTTGTCGGATGTGGTGAAGACGCCACGCATGGCGACCGGGGTGGGGCTGTTGTTATATGGCCTGGAGCACTACAAGAACAATGAAGCGGCACGCATGCAAGCGAATTCGTTTGGTGATGTGTTGGCGAAAATGAAGTCATGGTTTTAAGTTTTAGTTTACTGGTGATCAGACTCTGATCAGTTGAAATTTTTGTGTTATTTAAGGAGACAGCGATGTTTGAAATCATGGAAGCACAATCTCAGGATGCAGTAATCAAGGTGATCGGCGTAGGTGGTTGCGGTGGTAATGCGGTAGATCATATGATCGAGCAGGGCGTACAGGGGGTTGAGTTCATCGCTATCAATACCGATGCGCAGGCACTGAATCGCAGTAAAGCCGGCACGCAGCTGCAAATAGGTGCCGCGATTACCAAGGGTCTGGGAGCCGGTGCGAAGCCATCAGTTGGCCAGGCGGCCGCTGAAGAAGATCGCGAACGCATTAAAGAGATGATTTCTGGTGCCAACATGGTGTTTATCACGGCCGGCATGGGCGGAGGTACCGGAACGGGTGCTGCACCTGTCATCGCGCAAATCGCCCGTGAAATGAATATTCTGACCGTGGCTGTGGTGACAAAGCCCTTTACCTATGAAGGCAATCGCATGCGCTTTGCCGCCGAAGGTATCAAGGCGCTGCAGGAGCATGTCGATTCGTTGATTATCGTGCCTAACTCCAAGTTGATGGAAGTGCTGGGAAATGATGTCACCGTACCGGAAGCCTTCAAGGCCGCCAACGGCGTGTTGCAGGGCGCGGTTGCGGGTATCGCTGAAGTCATCAATGCGCCCGGCTTGATCAACGTCGACTTTGCCGACGTATGTACTGTCATGTCTGAAAATGGCATGGCCATGATGGGCTCCGCAGTAGCTTCCGGACCTGATCGTGCAAGAATCGCTGCCGAGCGTGCCATCGCCAGCCCGTTGCTTGAAGATATGGATCTGACCGGTGCGCGCGGCGTGCTGGTAAATATCACGTCCACCAGTTCCCTGAAACTCAGGGAAATGGATGAGGTGATGGCGTGTGTGCAGTTCGCCGCCGAAGAAGCGACCGTGATTCTGGGTTCGGTGTTCGATGAGTCCATGGGCGATGACTTGCGTGTGACGGTCGTCGCGACAGGTCTGGGCGGACGCATGGCTAAACCGGAACTCGTCTATGTAGAACAAGAAAGCAGACGGACTGGTACCCACGATATGCCGATGTCTAATGTCAATTATGGAGAACTGGAAACACCTACGATCATGCGCAGTGGTCGTCGCGCTGCAGTTGATGCAATGGAGAAATCCGGTGTGGATACCTATGACATCCCGTCCTTCCTGCGTAAACAGGCAGACTAAGAGCTTGTCGCTGGTAGCAGCGCAGACACCATGTTCGTCAGGTGGTATGTTAGAATTGCTACATGAAACTTGCCCTGAATAAGCCGATGGTTAAGCAACGCACCTTGAAAACTTCCGTCAGCGTGACTGGAGTCGGCTTGCACAGCGGTGAGAAAGTCACACTGTCTTTGCGTCCTGCTCCGGTAAATAGCGGCATCGTGTTTCGCCGCGTGGACGTAAAACCGGTAGAGGAAATTAAGGCGCGTGCCGATCTGGTGCATGACACAAGGCTGTCGACTTGTATGGAGCAAAACGGTGTACGGATTGCCACGATCGAGCACCTGATGTCCGCGCTGGCGGGCCTGGGGATAGATAACGCAATTATCGAAATGGATGGCGCCGAAGTGCCGATCATGGATGGCAGCGCCGGTACGTTCATTTTTCTGCTGCAATCAGCAGGTATAGTCGAGCAATCTGCGGCCAAGAAATTCATCCGCATCAAAAAAACGGTTGAGGTGAAACAGGGCGATAAATGGGTCAGATTTGAGCCTTACAACGGCTATAAATTGACCTTTACCATCAATTTCGCCCATCCGGTCTTTGCCAATACCAAACAGCATGTCACAGTCGATCTCGACGAGCATTCCTATATTCGCGACATCAGCCGCGCACGTACTTTTGGCTTCATGCAGGATGTTGAAAACATGCGTGCACAAGGGTTGGCGTTGGGAGGGAGTCTGGACAATGCGATTGTCATGGACGAATATCGTGTGCTCAATGCCGATGGACTGCGTTTCGAAGACGAGTTCGTCAAACACAAAGTGCTTGATGCGATCGGCGATTTGTATATGTTGGGCCATGCCGTGATCGGGGCTTTCTCAGGCTTCAAATCGGGTCATGCGCTGAACAATGCCTTGCTGCGTGAGCTGCTCGCCGATGACGAGGCCTGGGAGTTTGTCACGTTTGACAACGTAGACGATGCGCCGGAATTTTTACGTCCGCAATTGCAAGCCGCATAGCTATCTAAAGCTGCCAGCATGGAGGATTGCCTGTGTTGATCATGCGCTTGATTCTGGTTATGGTCACACTGATGCTGGTGACGTCCGGCGGCATGTATATCTTCACGCGAAACCGGCGCTACCTCAAATTCGCCTGGCAAACTGTGCGCCTCACGGTGCTGTTGCTGCTGGTGTTCGGCTTGCTGTTTGTGCTGGAGCGTTATGTTCTTATAGCGTGGCGGGTGTTTCTTTGAGTTTTCAGTCGTTAGTCCTTCTTCTTCGCAAATTTCTCCAGCGCCAGTTTCAGGGGTGAATCACCCAGGCTCTGACTGAGCGCTTGCAGTTGGTGTTGCGCAGTATTGGTCAGGATGCGCGGAGTGCGTTTGGGCGTGACAGGGGCGTAGCTGACTTGCACCTTGACCCTGATTCCGCTAACCTCGCAGCCCCTGTCCTGCAACCTGGTCACCAATTCCGGGGCAAGCTGGCGCAATTTTGCGGCAAGCGTGCCGTTGGTGACAGCGATGCTCAGTGTGCCCTGGCGCAGCCCCAGCACCTGGCTGGATTGCGCGAAATAGGGCGGCGCTACCTGGGCGAAATGCCGCTGCAATGCGGACAGCGTTTGTACGGTGTCGAGTAAAGAGCGCATTTCCGAACTGCCGCTCATCAAAGATTTTAAACGTTGGGGCACGGGCCAATGATCACTTAAGGATAAGGAGAAGCATGAATATTATTCTAGTTTCCAATAAATGGGCAGAATCTCGCAGTATATATTTAGGTGGCAAGCAGATCGCCATGTTGCTGGTGCTGTTGTCAGGCTTCATTATCATTGCGGCACTCGGCGTGCAGTCGCTGCGCGTGTCAGCGGAGGGCGCGGGCCAAATCCTGGCGGGCGGCACGCGAGTTCGAGCGGATCAGTATGAACGTGCCAGTTTGGATGCGCTGGCCGTTAAGTTGGGCGAAATGCAGGCGCGCATGCAGCGCCTTGATGCGTTGGGTGGTCGCCTGGTCAAGCTGACAGGCATGAAGCCGTCGGAATTTCAATTCGATCAACCTCCGGCGCAGGGCGGGCCGCTGGTAAGCCTGGGTACGCTGTCCGCTGCCAACCTGGCGCAGCAACTGGATTCTCTGACGCGGGTAGTCGACGACAGAACCGATAAATTGACAGCGCTCAATACGCTGCTGATGCAGGATCAGTTGAGTCGTGGCTTGCTGCGCTCAGTAGATCCGGTCACTGATGGCGTGTATACGTCGAATTTCGGCTGGCGTGTTGATCCCTTCACAGGCCGCAGCGCGATGCATGAAGGAGTTGATTTCATGGCAGAGTCCGGCACGGCGATACTTGCCTCGGCAGGCGGGGTCGTGGTGTATGCGGATACCCATGCTCAGTATGGTAATATGATTGAGGTGGATCACGGCAATGATATAGTGACGCGTTACGCGCACGCGTCGAAGCTGTTGGTCAAGGTGGGGCAGGTGGTGCGACGGGGCGATAAAATTGCCGAGGTGGGCAGTACCGGACGTTCCACAGGCAATCATTTGCATTTTGAAGTCCGCTACAAGGGCATTGCCCAGAATCCCGTGCGCTTCCTGCGAGCCGGTTAGCTGTATTAACTAATTGATTTTTATAATTTATAAGGGTTGGATGGTTTAGAGCCACCCCGCACTGTGGTTGAGAAAACATGATTTCAAAAGCGCTTAAAAGTATTTTCGGTAGTCGTAACGATCGCTTGCTCAAGCAATATCGCGTTACAGTCAAAGAAATCAACAAGTTGGAATCCTACATCGCGAAACTCTCCGATGAGCAGTTGCGCGAAAAAACCGACAGCTTCAGGCAGCGGCATGCCGGGGGCGAAACGCTGGAAGCGATGCTGCCGGAGGCATTTGCCGTGGTGCGCGAAGCGGGTACGCGCGCGCTGGGGATGCGCCACTATGATGTGCAGATGATAGGCGGGATGGTGCTGCATTACGGCAAGATCGCCGAAATGCGTACCGGCGAAGGCAAGACGCTGATGGCCACGCTGCCGGTTTATCTGAATGCGATCAGCGGTTTCGGTGTGCATGTGGTCACGGTGAACGATTATCTGGCGTCGCGCGATGCGGCGTGGATGGGTAAGCTTTACCGCTTTCTCGGTCTGTCTGTCGGCGTGATCGTCTCGCAGATGCCATCGGACGAGAAGCAGGCGGCCTATGCGGCAGACATCACTTACGGCACCAACAACGAATTCGGCTTTGATTACCTGCGCGACAATATGGCAAGCCAGATGGGTGAGCGTTTTCAGCGCAAACTGAACTACGCCATCGTCGACGAGGTGGACTCCATCCTGATTGACGAAGCGCGTACCCCGTTGATCATTTCCGGGCAGGCTGAAGGCGATGTCAATGTCTATGTGAAGATCAACGAGTTAGTTAAGCAGCTGGTGCGCCAGACCGAGGAGGATGGCCCGGGCGATTACTCGGTTGATGAAAAGAACCATCAGATTCTGCTGTCCGAGATCGGTCATGAACACGCCGAAAATATCCTGACTGAAGCAGGACTGTTGCCGGAGAATGGCAGCTTGTATGATGCCGCAAATATCAGTCTGATACACCATCTGTATGCAGCCTTGCGCGCACACTCCCTGTATCACGTCGATCAGAATTATGTGGTGCAGGACGGTGAAGTGATCATCGTGGACGAACATACCGGCCGGCTGATGTCGGGTCGACGCTGGTCGGACGGGCTGCATCAGGCAGTCGAGGCCAAAGAAGGCGTCGAGATCAAGAAAGAAAATCAGACGCTTGCCTCGATCACCTTCCAGAATTATTTCCGCATGTACAACAAGCTGGGCGGCATGACAGGAACTGCAGATACCGAGGCCTACGAGTTCCAGCAAATTTACAATCTGGAAACGGTCATTATTCCGCCCAATCGTCCGACGATCCGTCGCGATATGATGGACAAGGTGTATCTGACCGCGATGGAAAAATATCGCGCTGTGATTGTCGATATCAAGGATTGTTACGAACGGGGTCAGCCGGTGCTGGTGGGTACGACTTCGATCGAGAATTCCGAGTTGTTGTCCAGTCTGCTTGAGAAGGAGAAGCTGCCGCATCAGGTGCTCAATGCCAAGCAGCATGCGCGCGAGGCCGAGATCGTAGCTCAGGCCGGGCAGCCGAAAATGGTGACGATCGCTACCAACATGGCAGGGCGCGGTACGGATATCGTGCTGGGCGGCAGTATCGAGAAACAGGTCGAGTTGATCAACAATGACGAGACGCTGGATGAAGCTGCACGCGAAGCGCGTATCGAGCAGCTGAAAGCCGAGTGGAAGCTGGTGCACGAACAGGTTCTCAAGAGTGGCGGTCTGCACATCATCGGCACCGAACGCCATGAGTCGCGGCGTGTGGATAACCAGTTGCGCGGCCGCTCCGGTCGTCAGGGTGATCCGGGATCGAGCCGTTTCTATCTGTCGCTGGAAGATCCGTTGTTGCGCATCTTTGCCTCGGATCGCGTTGCTGCAATCATGAACAAGTTCAAGTTGCCCGAGGGTGAGGCGATCGAGCACACCTGGGTTACGCGTGCGATCGAAAATGCGCAGCGCAAGGTCGAAGCGCGCAACTTCGATATGCGCAAACAAATCCTCGAATACGACGACGTGGCGAACGATCAGCGCAAGGTGATCTACCAGCAGCGCACCGAACTGCTGGAAAGCGACGATATTTCCGAGACCGTTGCCGGGATGCGCGACAGCGTGCTGGATGACACGATCAGCCAGTACATCGCGCCGCACAGCATGGAAGAACAGTGGGATGTGGCAGGTCTTGAAAAAGTGCTCGCCACCGACTTTCATCTGGAGTTGCCGCTGGTGCAGTGGCTGGAGGAAGACAATCACCTGAACGAAGCGGGCTTGCGCACACGCGTTTTCGACTCTGCACGCCAGTTGTATCAGGCCAAGGTGGAAGTGGTGGGAGCGGAGCCCATGCATCACTACGAGCGCGCCATCATGTTGCAGAATGTCGACGTGCATTGGCGTGAACACTTGTCTGCGCTTGATCACTTGCGACAAGGAATACACCTGCGCGGTTATGCACAAAAGAACCCAAAGCAGGAATACAAGCGTGAGGCATTCGAGTTGTTCTCAACCATGCTGGATGTGATCAAGCGCGAAGTCACCCAGGTGTTGATGACCGTGCAGGTGCGCAGCGAAGCGGAAGTGGAAATGGCAGAAGCTGCCCCTCAAGCTGAAAATGTACAGTATCATCATGCCGATTATGAAGAAGCGCTCGCCCAGCCCGGCGAGGCTGTGTCAACCGAAGAAGAGCAACAAACGTTTGTGCGTGGCGGTAAAAAGATCGGGCGTAATGACCCTTGTCCATGCGGTTCGGGCAAGAAATACAAGCAGTGTCATGGACAATTGAGTTAACAGACTACAGGAGAAGGCAATGTCATTAGTAATCGAAACGCTGCGCACATCACCGGTGACGGAGGAGTTGAGCGAAGCAGAAGTAGAAATTCTGGCAGATCTGTTTGAAGTTAAGGAATACAAAGCGGGCGAGGTCATTGTTCAGCCAAAAGATGAACAACCAGATAATCTGTACATTCTGGCCTCTGGCGAAGTCGACGTAAAGATTGAAAGTAGCGGTGAAGAGTCCACTGTTCATGTTCTCAAGCCGGGTGATCTGGCGGGTATGATCACGTTTGCCGGTGGTGCTGCAACTCAGATCAGTGCGACGCTTTATGCGGTAGGCCCGACTAAAGTGTTGAGCATGGAGCGCGCTCGATTTGAAACATTGATCAATTCACATCCTATGCTGATGTACCGCGTCATGCGCGGCATTATCCGCAACATGCACGGTATCGTGCGTCGCGTAAATATCGAATCCGCAGAATTGACGAATTACATTTACAAAACGGGCGGGCGATATTAGTCGGGTTAAAACCCGACCTGCGGAATTTTTTTGTGACTTTGCGAGTTGATGCACGCTGTGCACCATCCCTGCTAAACCCCCTTGTCCGCAGTGCAATATTCCTGTTGGATTCGTTTTGTGGACAATGTTTGTCGTTGAATATTAAGGTAAAAACTGATGCCGGTTAATCTGAATCCGCCCGTGGCGGCGCAACTGTTGCCCGTCGCGGGCGTATCTCTGGGTATCGCAGAGGCAAACATCAAGCGCGAAAATCGCCGTGATTTACTTGTGATCCAGCTGTGCGACGGTGCCAGGGTTGCCGGTGTGTTCACAAAAAATCGTTTCTGTGCGGCGCCTGTCATCGTGGCCAAAGAGCATCTGGATAAGGCAGACGGCATACGCGCGCTGGTGGTCAATACCGGCAACGCCAATGCGGGAACCGGCGAACAGGGCCTGCAAGACGCGCGCAGTACCTGTGCGGCACTGGCAGGCTTGCTGGGCTGCAAGTCCACGCAGATTTTGCCCTTCTCCACCGGTGTGATCATGGAGATATTGCCGGTCGCGAAAATTGCCGCAGGCCTGCCCGCCGCAGTTGCCAACATGAGTAGCGACAACTGGTTCTATGCATCGCAGGCTATCATGACCACCGACATCGTCGCCAAGGCGATCTCCAAACAGGTTGTCGTCGACGGGGTGACTGTCACTATTACCGGCATCGCCAAAGGTTCCGGCATGATTCACCCCAACATGGCGACCATGCTGGGCTACATTGCTACCGACGCGGGCATTGCCCAGCCTCTGTTGCAGGAGCTGGTGACGCAGGTTGCGAACCGTTCATTCAATTGCATCACCGTGGATGGAGACACGTCCACCAATGACGCGCTGATGCTGATCGCTACAGGGAAATCCGCGCTGCCCGAAGTCACGGTGGCAGGCAGCCATGCTTATGGCATCTTGCTGGAAGCCATCACCGAAGTGGCGATCTTCCTGGCACAAGCCATCGTGCGTGACGGCGAAGGTGCGACCAAGTTCATCACCGTTGTGGTCGAAGGCGGACGCGATGAAGATGAATGCAAGAAAATCGGCTATGCCATCGCCCATTCGCCGCTGGTCAAGACGGCGTTTTTCGCCTCCGACCCTAACCTCGGTCGTATCCTCGCTGCAATCGGTTATGCGGGTGTCGATGATCTGGACGTGGCAGCACTACAACTGTATCTGGACGATGTGCTGGTCGCCGAAAATGGCGGTCGCGCTGCAACTTACCAGGAAGAAGACGGCCAGCGCGTGATGCAGCAGTCTGACATTACCATCCGCGTAGTGCTTAACCGGGGGCACGTGAATGCAACGCTGTGGACTTGTGATTTTTCTTACGATTACGTCAAGATCAACGCCAGCTACAGAAGCTAAGCCTTGAATAAACTCGATTGTTTTCTCAGTCGCGCCGAAGGGTTGCTGGCCCGTCTGGAAAGCGTCCTGCCCGGTTTTGATGTGCGAGAACCTGACTGGCAAGCGGCAGCGGCTTTTCGTTGGGATCACCGGCAGCGCACGTTGCATCCGGTGGTGAATTTCCAGCGCATCGCTCTTGCCGACCTGCTCGGTATCGACGATCAGAAAAAACGTATCCAGCAAAACACCTTGCAATTCGTCAAAGGCGGCACGGCAAACAATGTGCTGCTTTCCGGCGCGCGTGGCACCGGCAAATCGTCGCTTGTAAAGGCTTTGTTGAATGAATATGCTGAGTCTGGCTTACGCGTGATCCAGATAGACAAGCAAGGACTGGTTGATTTGCCGCTGATCGTGGGCTTAGTGCAGGGACGCACTGAGCGCTTCATTCTTTATTGCGATGACCTCTCATTCAATGCAGATGAGGACGGCTATCAGACGCTCAAGGCGGCGCTGGACGGCGATCTGGTGGCATTCTCTGAAAATTTGCTGATCTATGCCACCTCAAACCGCCGTCACCTGATGCCGGACTACATGTCTGACAATCTGGCGACCAAATATGCAGGCGATGAAATCCATCCTGCGGAAAGCGTCGAGGAAAAAGTTTCCTTGTCAGAGCGTTTCGGCTTATGGATATCCTTCTACCCGTTCAGTCAGGACGAATATCTGGCTATTGCGGCGCGCTGGTTGCAACACCACGGCTGGCAGCATGTGTTAACGGATGAGGTGCGACGTGCTGCATTGCAATGGTCGTTGTCGCGCGGCTCGCGCAGCGGGCGTGTGGCGGGCCAGTTTGCAAAGGATTGGTGCGGGAAAATGGT
>JAUSNM010000093.1 GCA_030645535.1 Gallionella sp.
CTACATTTTGAAATCTTTTGAATCAACTACCAAATTCGTTCTGCTGCCATTTCTGGGTTGCGGGGACAGGATTTGAACCTATGACCTTCGGGTTATGAGCCCGACGAGCTACCGAGCTGCTCCACCCCGCGTCAGCGAAGAGGTGCGCATTATACGGACCAGAAACTCATTGTCAAATGAATCTTTGCTATTTCTTATGTTGTTGCTAAACGTTATAACAAAATGGAGCGTTTTGTCCGTGATAATCTTCGTCGCCACCAGTGCTACCACCACGCTGAACAACCGTAAGCGTCTGAAAGGTGCGATCACTCGCCTAGCAAGCCTCCACAGCTTCATCCACCGTGTAATCAAACAGGGTGGGCAGCGGAACATCAAGCGCGACTCGAACGATTGGCATGTAGGGTGGAATGACGATTTAGATATACCCGCTATTCAACGTCAGACTCACTGCGCAGCACCTTGAAAATCACATCCAGCGTGAAGCCGCGGGATTGAAGAAAGCGCATCTGACGCGCTTTATCCTTGGCATCCTGTGGCAGCGTGCCGAACTTTCTTTGCCACACATCGCGGGCAGTTGCCAGCTCGCTGTCCTTCAATGCGGGCAAAGCCTGCTCGATCAGCTCGTCGCTGATGCCCTTTTGCTTCATTTCATGGGTAATTCGCTGCGTGCCGAAGCGGGGCCGCCTGGCGTGCAGCAGTTGTGTGGCGGCACGGGCATCGGATAACCAGCCGCGCTCAGTCAGATCATCGAGCAGCGCATCCAGATCAACCGGCTGCAACTGCTCAAAATCGTCCTCCACCTGAGCATACGGGCGCAGTTTGGCCGCCAGCTCAGTACGACTGTATTCGCGGCGCGCCAGACACTGCAAGGCGCGCGTGCGCAGACTGGGTTCAGGCCTTTTCTTCACCAGCTTGACTGGCCAGGAGTTTTTCGGCGGCCTTTGTCTTGGCAGCCGCTTTCGGTGACTCGCCGCCCTCGATCAGTGCCACACCGACGATGGTGCGGATCTTGTTCTCGATTTCGTGCGCCATTTCCGGACGCGAACGCAATAATTCGCGCACATTGTCTTTGCCCTGACCGATCTTTTCGCCGTTGTAGCTGTACCACGACCCGGCCTTTTCAATCAGCTTGTGCAGCACGCCCAGATCGATGATTTCTCCTTCGCGCGAAGTGCCCTCACCGTACAGAATATCGAACAGCGCCTCCTTGAACGGCGGTGCAACCTTGTTCTTCACGACCTTGACGCGTGTTTCGTTACCGATCACTTCGTCGCCCTTCTTGATTGCGCCGATGCGGCGGATATCCAGACGAACCGAGGCATAGAACTTGAGCGCATTACCGCCGGTGGTGGTTTCAGGGTTGCCGAACATCACACCGATTTTCATGCGCAACTGGTTGATGAAAATCACCAGCGTGTTGGAACGCTTGATGTTGGCGGTCAGCTTGCGCAAGGCCTGCGACATCAGGCGCGCATGCAGCCCCATTTGAGCATCGCCCATTTCGCCTTCGATTTCGGCCTTAGGCGTCAACGCAGCGACCGAGTCGATCACCACAATGTCTACCGATGCGGAACGCACCAGCATATCGGTGATCTCCAGCGCCTGCTCACCATTGTCCGGTTGCGAGATCAGCAGATCTTCAACTTTTACACCGAGCTTCTGCGCATATTGCGGATCAAGCGCATGTTCAGCGTCGATGAAAGCTGCCGTGCCGCCCAGCTTCTGCATTTCAGCGATGACCTGCAAGGCCAGCGTGGTCTTGCCGGAGGATTCAGGCCCGTAGATTTCGACGACACGACCACGTGGCAAGCCACCCACACCCAGCGCGATGTCCAGACCCAGAGAGCCGGTGGAGACCACCTGTATGTCCTGCGCCACTTCGTTTTCACCGAGGCGCATGATCGAACCCTTGCCGAACTGTTTTTCGATCTGGCTTAGTGCTGCCGCAAGTGCTTTGCTTTTATTCTCATCCATCGTGGTTCCCTTCAAAAATTGTGCGCGGATTATGGCATACCAATTCGCATCTGAACAGAACGATCGTTCTTTTTACTATTTTTTAAGCTGTTTCGGTTCGCTGGTTAAGCATGTCGATCACGCCCTGAAGTGCGATGCGCACCGCCTGCGCGCGAACTTCAGCACGATTACCAGGCAACAGATTGCGCTGCGAATGCGTATGAATAACCGAGTTTTTTACACCCCAGGCAAACCACACGGTACCGACCGGCTTATCAGGTGTTCCGCCATCCGGCCCTGCGATGCCGCTGACCGCCAAAGCCACTTTGGCCATGCTGTTGGCCAGTGCACCCGACACCATCTCGCGCACTACAGCCTCTGATACCGATCCATATCGAGAGAGTGTCACCTCATCCACGCCCAGCAATTGCTGCTTGGACAGATTGGAATACGTCACGAAACCGCGCTCGAACCACGCCGAACTACCCGGCACTTCTGTAATTGCCTGCGCCACACCGCCGCCGGTACAGGATTCGGCCGTTGCCAGCATCAAGCCATGTGACTTGAGCAATCCGCCTACCTGAGCCGCAAGAATGTCCATGACTACTGCAATCCGCGCGCCAGATCGTTCTGAATATCAACGACCGCCTCAAGACCCACTGCGATGCGGATCAGACCATCGGTGATGCCCGCTGCTGCGCGCGCCTCCGGGCTGATGCGTGCATGGGTGGTGCTGGCTGAATGACAAATTGTCGTGCGTGTGTCGCCCAGGTTTGCCGTGATGGACAACATCTGCGTGCTGTCGATCACGCGCCAGGCCGATTCCTTGCCGCCTTTGACCTCGAAAGCCACGATGCCGCCGCCGGATTTCTGCTGGCGCATCGCAAGATCATGTTGCGGATGCGAAGGCAAGCCGGGGTAGAAAACACGCGCCACATTGGGCTGCGCTTCCAGCCAGGTCGCCAGTTCCAGAGCAGAAGCGGAGTGCGCATCCATGCGGATTTTCAGCGTTTCCATGCCCTTCAAAAATATCCAGGCGTTGAAGGCGCTCATGGTGGGGCCTGCGGTACGCAGAAAACCGTACACGCCTTCCAGGTGCTTTCGACTGCCCAAAACCGCCCCGCCCAGCACGCGCCCCTGCCCGTCAAGATACTTTGTGGCGGAGTGAATCACGATGTCTGCGCCCAGTTCAAGGGGGCGTTGCAATATCGGCGTGCAGAAGCAGTTGTCTACCGCAAGCAATGCGCCACAGCTTTTTGCCACGACCGAAATTGCTGCGATATCGGAAATCTCGGTGAGCGGATTGGACGGTGTTTCCAGAAAGAACAGTCGGGTATTGGGACGCACCGCCGCTTGCCACTCAGACACATCGGTCGCTGAAACGTAAGTCGTCTCGACACCAAATTTCTTGATGATGTTGTTGAACAGGTTGACCGTCGCACCGAACAGGCTGCGTGAAGCGACGATGTGATCGCCGGCTTTCAACACACCCATCACGCAGGACAGGATCGCTGCCATGCCAGAGGCCGTGGCAACGCATTGCTCCGCACCTTCCATTGCCGCCAGACGTTCTTCGAACATGGTGACGGTCGGATTGGTGAAGCGCGCGTAGATGTTGCCCGGCTCCTCGCCGATAAAACGGGCTGCAGCTTGCGCTGCGCTCTCGAACACAAAGCTGGACGTCAGAAACAATGCCTCAGAGTGCTCGCCGAACTGACTGCGAGCCGTGCCCGCGCGCACTGCCAGCGTTTCAGGTTGATAATTATTTTCGTTCATTTCATCCCCTACCCGATTTACGGTTTTAGCTACTTCCTACTAGCTACTGACTGTGTCTCACATCGAACTGGCATTCATCGCCAATTCCAGTTCCATCTGATCATCATCGGTGGTTTTATTCGCCTTGCCGGCTGCGCGCCCCTGTTCAACTTTGTCCAGGTATGCCGGGGTGATGTCGCCTGTGATGTAGATTCCATCAAAACAGGATGCATCAAAATCCACGATGGCCGGATTTGACTTGCGCACCGAGGCTTTCAAGTCTTCCAGATCCTGATAGATCAGCGCATCCGCACCGATCTCGCGGCAGATTTCTTCATCTGAACGGCCAGTCGCAATCAGTTCGGCACGGCTGGGCATGTCGATGCCATAGACATTGGGGAAACGAACCGGCGGGGCTGCGGAGGCAAAATAAACCTTCAGCGCGCCGGCATCCCGCGCCATTTGCACTATCTCGCGGCTGGTCGTCCCGCGCACGATGGAATCGTCCACCAGCAGCACATTTTTGCCATTGAACTCCAAGCCGATGGCGTTCAGTTTTTGACGAACCGATTTTTTGCGCATCGCCTGCCCCGGCATGATGAAGGTGCGGCCGATATAGCGATTTTTTACAAAGCCTTCGCGAAACGGAATATTCAGACGGTTGGCCAGTTGCATCGCGCTTGGGCGACTGGAATCGGGAATGGGTATCACCACGTCAATTTTCACATCCGGCCAGACGCGGGCCAGCTTATCAGCGAGATACTCTCCCATGCACAGACGAGACTCATGCACCGAGATGCCGTCGAGCACCGAGTCCGGGCGAGAAAAATAAACATACTCAAATATACAAGGACTTAATTTGGGAGCATTGCTGCACTGGTGACTATGCAGCTTACCCTCGAAATTCACAAACACAGCCTCTCCGGGGGCGATATCGCGCAAAAACTTGAATCCCAGGGTATCCAGCGCTACGCTTTCCGATGCAACCAGATATTCCGTGCCATGTGCGGTTTCATTCACACCGATAACCAGTGGACGAATACCATAAATATCGCGAAACGCCAGCAAGCCATAACCGGCAATGATCGCCACCACCGCATACGCGCCGCGGCAACGCTGATGCACGCCCGACACAGCGGAGAAAATGGTAGCCGCATCCAGACGCAGCCCCTTGGATTTCGCCTGTAACTCATGCGCCAGTACATTCAGCAGCACTTCCGAATCGGAATTGGTATTGACGTGGCGCAAGTCCTGCACGAACAATTGTTTTTTAAGTTCTTCGGCGTTGGTCAGATTGCCGTTGTGTCCCAGCACAATACCGAACGGCGAATTCACATAAAACGGCTGCGCCTCGTTGTGATCCACCGCAGAACCGGCGGTCGGATAACGTACATGCGCGATGCCGGTATTACCCTGCAAGGTCCGCATATTGCGGGTACGAAACACATCACGCACCAGACCATTGCCTTTATGCAAATGGATGGTATCGCCATCCATCGTCGCAATACCAGCGGCATCCTGACCTCGATGTTGTAAAACCTGCAAACCATCATACAAAAGCTGGTTAGCTGGCGTATGCGATACCACTCCGAGAATGCCACACATGTTTTTATCCTTTGTTAATTTCTATTTCTGTAATGGATGCGCTGGCCGATACTGTCTGGCAACCCTACCTTGGTCAACAGAGCAACATCTTCTGCTGATTTGCTGAATTTCGCATCACGCCAAAAGCTCTGCTCCGGAATGCTCGACGCCCCGGCCAGCCACACCAGTATTAGTATTATCAATACACCGCGCAACAATCCAAACAGACTGCCCAGCAAACTATCCAGCACACCCAGGCCTGCCGCCTTGACCATCCTTGCCAACAACCAGACCAGCATGGCCCAACAGACCAAAGCCGCGATGAACACCAGCGCATAAGCCAACGCAACACGGGCGGTCTCCTGACTGACAGGCAACAGCGGCTCGAGACTGCCGGCAAATTGACGACTTAACATAAATGCCAGCGGCCAACCCAACAACGATAACACTTCGTAAACCAGGCCGCGCCACAATCCCAGCGACAGCGACACCAGCATGATGCCTATGATTGCGTAATCAAATCCCGTCATTTAACTGCCGTGATGACCGGATGCAGACCGTGTTTCTCCAATAGCTGCCGCACCTCGTCCGCCTTATTGCGATCCACATAAGGCCCGACCCGTACGCGGGTCGTACCGGCGATCAGCTCTGTATAACCCTTGAAGCCCCATGCTTTCAACTTGTCCGCTTCCTGCGCGGCAGTATCGGCATTAGCAAATGCCCCGATTTGAACAATATAACTGCCTTTTTCAACAGGCTTGACTTCAACTGGCTTGGCCTCAGGTTTTTTAGCCTCAGCTGGCTTGGCCTCAGGTTTTTTTACTTCAACTGGCTTGGCTTCAGGTTTCTTGTCTTCGGCTTGCCTGGCTTCAGGTTTATTGACTTCAGGCTTCTTGATTGCTGCTTGCACGGCTTCAGCTGGTTTGCTTATCGCGGCTGTATTCAAACCTTCCGGCTTTATCTCAGCGACAGTTATTTTGCCTGATGCAGCGGCCTGCGGAACAGGAAATTTTACAGCAGGGACTTCAGAAGCCACTGGCGGATTGACGGCAGATTCGGCCTGCGAGGCCGCCTCCAGCACTTCGGAGAGCGCAACTCCAGGTACGAATTCTCCCACTTTATCGGATGCAGGAATACGTAAATCGATATCTTGCCCGGTTATCCTGGGTTCACTGTCCAGCACCATCGGCAAGATCACCACCACCGCGAGCGCGAGTGCAATCGCACCGATCAGCCGGCGACGTGCACGGCTTTTGATAATCTGTTCATCGGGTTGCTTTGCCATTGATTGAAACCTTTAATTGCCTGGAGATAGCTTCAGGAAGCATGCGATACTTCCAATATAAATTCCGTCCATCCTAAAACACGCGCAGATCTCTGGCAGCCATCGAATCTGCCACGGTGTAGAACGATCCAAAGGCGACGATTCTATCATTTTCACCTGCCACGTTACAGGCATGTTCGATGGCATGTGCAATATCCGGAAAAGAAATAACTGCCCCATTCACCCCGGCCTCTTGCAGCATGCGGGATAGCTCGTCAGAACTTGCGCCGCGTGGCGCAGCTATTCCCGCCACCAGCCAAGTATCGATGTAAGGTTTTAAAGACGCCACCACGCCCGCCACATCCTTGTCTTTTAACATCGCAAACACCGCATAAGTGTGCGGACAGGGCGGCAGACTAGCCAGATTTTGTGCCAGTGAGCGCGCCGCATGCGGGTTATGCGCCACATCCAGGATCAACTGCGGCTTGCCCGGCACAAACTGGAAGCGCCCGGCAAGTTGCACTTCAGTCAATCCGCGACGTATCGCCGCCATACTCACCGGCAGGCGTTCTTTGAGTGCATCCAGCGCCGCCAATACCGCGCTGGCATTGTTTAGTTGAAATGCGCCGCGCAAGGCCGGATGCGGCAGCGCAGAACGCCGCCCCAGCTTGCTGCGATAGTCCCATTGCCCTTGATGCAGCGTGAAGCCGAACTCCCGACCTATGCACCACAGCTCGGCACCAATTTTCTCAGCATAGCCTGTAATAGCCTGTGGCACATCGGTGTCCGCAAAAATTGCCACGCGCCCCTGGCGGAAGATGCCTGCCTTCTCGAACGCAATCTCCTCACGCGTCTCGCCCAGATAATCGGTATGGTCGATATCCACTGAGGTCACGACAGCGCAATCGGCGTTGAACACGTTGACCGCATCCAGCCTGCCACCCAGTCCAACTTCAAGAATTGCTACATCCACCTTGTGCCCGGTGAACAACTGCATCGCAGCCAGCGTGCCGAATTCAAAATAAGTCAGCGGAATATCGCCGCGAACCTGTTCAATTTCCGCAAAAGAAGCACACAGTTCTTCATCACTTGCCTGCAGCTTGCCGATGCGCACACGTTCGTTGTAATGCAACAGGTGCGGCGAGGTGTAGCAGCCCACCTTGTATCCTGCCGCATACAGGATAGATTCCAGCATCGCGCACACCGAGCCTTTGCCGTTGGTGCCGCCCACCACGATGACCGGAAATTCAGGATCGAGATTCAACCGCTGCCGCACTATGGCCACGCGATCGAGGCCCAACGCAATGGTCTTGGGATGCAACGATTCGAGGTAGGTGAGCCAGTTGGCTAGAGTATTGGGCATTGAGTGGGTAAATAACCGGCGATTAAGCCGCTTCCAGTTCCACCACAGCCGGTTGACGTGTCAGGAGCGTGATCAGTGTCGCCAACTGGTTACGCATTTCGCGACGGTCTATGATCATATCTACCGCGCCATGTTCCAGCAGGAATTCTGCGCGTTGAAAGCCGTCCGGCAATGTTTCCCGAACGGTCTGCTGAATGACGCGCGCACCGGCAAAGCCGATCAAGGCACCGGGTTCAGCGATCACCACATCACCCATGAAGGCAAAGCTGGCGGACACGCCACCCATAGTGGGATCGGTCAGCACGGAAATGAATGGGAGTTTTTCTTCGGATAACTGGGTCAGCGCCGCACAGGTTTTCGCCATCTGCATCAGGGACAGCAGGCCTTCCTGCATGCGTGCGCCGCCACTCGCGGCGAAGCAGACAAACGGACATTTTTGCTCAAGCGCCACTTGTACGCCGCGCACGAAACGCTCGCCCACCACAGAACCCATCGAACCGCCCATAAAGGCGAATTCGAATGCAGCCACCACGACCGGCACGGCACGTATGCTGCCTTGCATCACCACCAGCGCATCATCTTCATCGGTGCTTTTCTTCGAGGCAATCAGGCGCTCGGAATACTTCCGGCTGTCACGGAACTTGAGCGTATCCACCGGCAGCACTTCAGCGCCGATCTCAAATCGACCTTCGCCATCGAGCAGCCAGTCTAAACGGGTACGCGCAGCTGCCCGGTGGTGATGGCTACACTTGGGACAAACGCCCAGATTTTTTTCCAGATCGGAGTGATACAGCACCGTCTCACAAGAGGGACATTTGCTCCACAGACCTTCCGGTACGTTCTTTTTGGCATCGCCTTCACGGCGATTGATCTTCGGGGGTAATAATTTTTGAAACCAACTCATACTATCTCCTTTAGGCCTGATCTACAGCCAGCCTTAATTCTTTAATCAATGCGCTTACATTGTCGATCACTGTAGCTTCAGTTGAATCCTCGATTTGTTGCACAATACGGCTGCCTACTACCACGCCATCGCACAGCTTTGCCACCGCACGGGCGGTTGCAGCGTCGCGAATACCAAAGCCCACGCCGATGGGCAACTTGATATGTTTGCGCAACTGCGGTAGTTTCTGTTCGATGGCCGACAGGTCGAGATTGCCCGAACCCGTCACGCCCTTGAGCGACACGTAATACACATAGCCGCGCGCCAACTTGGCGACCTGCTCAATTCGCGCCTCCAGCGTTGTAGGAGCCAGCAGAAAGATCGGGTCAATACCGTGACGTTGCAGATGCTCAAACGCTTCATGACTCTCTTCCGGCGGAAAATCCACCGTCAGCACGCCATCCACGCCGACTTCAGCACAACGTCTGGCAAAAACCTCCCAACCCATCGCTTCAATCGGGTTGCCATAGCCCATCAACACGATCGGGGTACTGTTGTCCTGGAGGCGAAATTCGGCCACCATGTCCAGTACCCCGCGCAGCGACGTGCCTTGTTTAAGCGAGCGCTCGGAAGCACGCTGGATGGTCGGACCGTCCGCCATCGGATCGGAAAACGGCACACCCAACTCGATCACATCCGCACCTGCGGCCACCATCGCATGCAGCAGCGGCACCGTCATTGCAGGACTGGGATCGCCCGCCGTGAAGAACGGAATCAGCGCGCGACGATTGTGTTGTTGGAGTTTATCGAACGTTGTTTGAATGCGGCTCATAGTGTGATCCCCGACAGACGCGCCACGGTATTGATGTCCTTGTCACCGCGACCGGACAGGTTGACCAACAACACCTTATCACGACTCATGCCCGGCGCGATCTTCGCGGCGTGCGCGAGTGCATGACTGGATTCAAGCGCAGGAATGATGCCTTCAAAGCGGCACAGGTCATGGAAGGCCTGCAACGCCTCGTCGTCGTTGATCGCCACATATTGAGCGCGGCCAAGGTCTCTCAACAAGCAGTGTTCGGGGCCGACACCGGGATAATCAAGCCCTGCCGAGATGGAATGCGTCTCGATGATCTGGCCGTTTTCATCCTGTATCAAATACACTTTATTGCCATGCAGCACGCCTACTTTGCTGTTTGAAGTCAGCGGCGCTGCGTGGTGTCCTGAGGCTATGCCGTGCCCGCCCGCTTCAACGCCGATGATCTGTACACTGGTATCCTCGATGTAGGGATAAAACAGACCGATGGCGTTGGACCCGCCGCCGACACAGGCGATCACCGCATCCGGCTGACGACCGATCATCTCGGGCATCTGAATTTTGGCTTCATTGCCGATGACGCACTGAAAATCGCGTACCATCATCGGATAAGGATGAGGGCCTGCCGCCGTACCGAAAATATAGAAGGTGCTCTCGACGTTGGTGACCCAGTCGCGGATCGCCTCGTTGCAGGCATCCTTGAGCGTCCTCGAACCGCTCTCGACAGGCACCACGGTCGCTCCCAGCAATTTCATCCGATAAACGTTGGGGGACTGGCGCTGGATATCCTCCGCACCCATGTAAACCACACACTCCATGCCATAACGCGCTGCCACCGTTGCCGTTGCCACGCCGTGCATGCCGGCGCCGGTTTCGGCGATGACGCGCTTCTTGCCCATGCGACGGGCCAGCAATGCCTGGCCAATGGCATTGTTGATCTTGTGCGCGCCGGTGTGATTGAGATCTTCCCGCTTGAGATAAATCTGCGCCCCGCCTAAGCGATCCGACCAGTTTTTGGCGTGATAAATCGGGCTGGGACGCCCGACGTAGTGTTTCAGTTCGTAGGCGAACTCGGCTTTAAATTCTGGATCGTCACGGTAGCGCAGATACTGTGTGCGCAACTCTTCAACGGCGGGAATCAGCGTCTCTGCCATGTAGATGCCGCCGAATTGGCCGAAATGACCTGTGCTGTCTGGATAGTTATACATTCCTTACCTCTTGCATGAAACGGGCGATTTTCGCCGCGTCTTTTATTCCTTTGCCAGTCTCTATACCACTCGACACATCCACCGCATAGGGCCGCACTTGTCGGATTGCAGCCGCCACATTTTCCACGTCGAGACCACCGGATAAAATCAAAGGCAACGGTAAATCCTCAGGGATCAAGGTCCAGTCGAAGACGGCGCCCGTACCGCCCGGGATTCCTTCCACATGAGCGTCGAGCAACAAACCCTGGGCTGCGTGAAAACGCGCCGCGCATTGTAACAAATCCACGCCAAGCTTGACGCGGATTGCTTTGAGATAAGGCTTATGGAATTGTTCGCAATATTCGGGCGTTTCATCGCCATGAAATTGCAGCACGTCCAGCGATACAGACGCCAGCACTTCGCGTACCGCATCAGCGCTGGCATTCACGAACAAACCGACCACAGTGACAAACGGCGGCAGCACTGCAACAAGCTTTGCTGCTTGTTCGATACTGACATGACGCGGGCTTTTCAGATAGAACACCAGACCGATTGCATCCGCTCCGCTACCTGCTACTGCCAGCGCATCCTCCACACGGGTGATACCACACATCTTGACGCGCGTCACAACCGAGGAGCGAGGAGCGAGGAGCGAGGAATGAGAGAAACTCATCCCTGCATCAATGTTCAATTCAGCAATATCATCTGGTTCAGCCATGCTCGATCCTAAATCCTGATTCCTGAATTTGTGGCAATCCCCACTTTGCATCGTATTGAATGCGGCGCAAGTATAAACCATCCGGTGCAAAGGTCGGTGCAGCGAGGCGGCGTTCACGTCCTGCCAAAACCCCTGCCAGCCATTGTGGCGGATACTTTCCTTTGCCGACATACACCAGACAACCGACCAGATTGCGCACCATGTGATGCAAGAATGCATTCGCGGAGAGACTGAACACCAGCATCTCCCCGTCCTGATAAATATCCAGATTGCTCATGCACTTGACAGGTGATTTTGCCTGACATTCCGCAGCACGGAACGCGCTGAAATCATGCTCGCCAAGCAAACATTGCGCCGCTTCCCGCATCAAGGATATATCCAGCGGCGCGTGAAACCAGCCCGTTTTTCCGGCGTGAATCGCGGAGCGAACCGGGCGGTTGATCAGCAGATAACAGTAACTGCGTCCATGTGCCGAAAAGCGCGCATGAAATTCATCGGGCACCGGATGCGCCCAGCGCACTGCGATACTGTCGGGCAACAGCGCGTTCACGCCACGCACCCAGGCAGTCAGCGGGCGCACGGACTCAGTGTCAAAATGAACTACCTGCTCCAGCGCGTGTACACCGGTGTCAGTACGACCTGCGGCGATAACCGAAATGGGCTCCGCGGCAATCTGGCTCAAGGCAAACTGCAACGTATCCTGCACGGTCAAGCCGACGGCCTGACTCTGCCAGCCGCAATAGGGCCGGCCATCGTACTCCACTCCCAAGGCAATTCTCATATAACAACCTGCCATAACAACAGCACCGAGCCCGTCATCATCAGCACATCGGCAAGCGCAAACCGATACACCGGCAATTCCAGCTCGCGGGTTGCTTCCATGTGCGGCTCGAACAGGCTGCGCAAACTCTCCTGCCAGGATTGCGTGCGCAACATGGCGACCTCGGCATAATGCAGCGTTAACGCCAGGCGCACAGCCAGCCGCTCACGCGACACCCCCAGCCATTTCAGTGGTGCAAACAAGCTGTACAGCCCGGCCATCAACTGCTGCCTGTGCAGGCGATCCAGCAATATCGCCAATCCGGCTAAAGCTGCCAGCAGGCGCATCAGTTGCAACCCGCCGTCCGTCAAGCCTTCAAAGCTGGGGCTGAATGGGGCAAACGCTGCATATACTGGCTGTCCGGGTGTGCTGTAAGCGTAAATCAGCCACAATGAAAACATGATCCAGCGCGTGCGGCGAACCAGTTGAAGAAACTTGTGGCGTGACAGCGCGAAGGCCGACAACAGCACAATGCCACCTGCCATGAGCAAGTAAGCTGGCGGCAAAAATTGCATTGCAGCAACCAGCACACACCAGGTCAAAATTTGCGTGGCGGGGTGTAATTTCATGATAAACGTGAAACTCGCGTAGCGCTGCGTTTGCTCCCTCGCCTGCATGCAGGCGAGGGTTGGGGATAACCAGCGACCTGGTCAGCGTTTTTGGCTGACTTAGTCGAATGGCTAGTTGTTTTACCAGAGGGAAACGGGCATATCAGTTTCATAATTCAGGGTGGTATATTTGCCATGTCCGTTCACTCCAATAAAAAACGGCAGCTCTGGGTGAGCTGCCGTCACGTTAGATAGCGCAATCAGCTCAATTGTTTGATGAACAACTGTGCCTCCTGTTGCTGCGCCTCGTCGCCTTCTTTCATGACTTCCTCGAGAATTTCACGTGCGCCGACCTCATCGCCCATCTCTTGATAGGCTCTGGCCAAATCCAGCTTAGTAGCAACTTCGTGCCATTGCTCACTCTTTTCAACTGCTGCGACTTCGGCTACAGACGCACTGACATCATCCATATCCAGGCTGATATCTGACAGATTGATTGCAGGCGCTGGCGGCACTGCTTTTTCTGCTATGTCATCTAACGGGAAATCCAGCGTAAATTCCATTCCGTCATCTTCATCAGGCGTTTTCTCAGCGGATGACGCAGCTACTTCTTCAGTGCTGGCCTCTGACGCAGGAGCCGACATTACATCAAAGATCAAATCATCAAGGCTGGGCAGCGCTTCATCTTCATGGTGTTCGGCTATCTCCGGCTCCTTGGTGGCGATGTCGAAATCAAGCACGTCCGGCACAGCCAACTTTGGACTGGTCGAGGTCACGTCGAAATCCACCGCACCCTGTTGAGCGGGCAGCGTTGAAGTCACATCAAAATCAATGGCTTCGACCTGAGCTGGCTGCTCTTCCTCGACGGCTTCGGCAGGCTCAACATCCGGCAGCACAAGGTCATGTGCAACCGATGTCTCATCGGTGATCATGCCTGGCTCCGCATCCGGATTGAGCGCTGCAGTCAGCGTCGTGGCGCTCTCGGCATCTTCAATGCTCGCTTTGGCCGGTTCCATTTTCTGAGCCAGGACTTCAGCTTGTTGTATGGCATCAATGTCGCCGGTTTTCTCCAGCAGACTGGCTACCTTGGCGAAAGCATCTGCATCCTGACGTTTGGCGTATATACCCAGCAACTTCAAATGCACCTGATGATTGTCCGGTGAGCGCAGCAGCGCGTCTTTCAACACTTCTTCCGCCTGCTCATCACGGCCAAAATTCAGGAATAATTCAGCCTCGCTGATCGGATCAACGTCATCAGGATGAGGTGCAGCTTCCTCGGCTTGAATCGCAGTCGCTGTAAAATCGCCCGTGTCCGGAGAGGGCGCAACAGGCGTAGTCAGATGACCGGTTGTCGCACCGAACTCATTCTCGGCGAGTTTGGCCGCTTTTTCAGGTGACTGACGGCGTCTCTTGATAACAATACCCAATCCAGCCAAGGCGAGCAACGCTGCAGCGCCCAATCCCAGCGCTACAGACGAACCCAGCAGTTTATCCAGCAATGGCATCAGCCGATCCAACAACGATACCTCTTCGGCTTCTGCCGGTTTGACCGCGCTCGCCGCAGCAACCTGGCTGGCTGCCACCGGGCTCACCGCCGCGACTTCGCTGGCTGCGGCGACAATGCTGACCACTTCGCTGCCCGCAACCGCGCTTGCGACAACAGGCATAGCCGTCTCTTTTGAGGCAGCCGCACTGGCAACCAGTGCCGCCGCCTCAGACTTGAGCTGTGCCAGTCTCTGCATATCCTTCAGGTTACTTTCCAGCAACGCGGCCCGGGTCTTTCCTTCCTCGACCGCCTTGGCTTTTGCAATTGCATCCTCGGCTGCAGCATTTCGCCGCTCAGTTTTAGAGCCGGCTGCACCGGTCTTGTCTCCAGGTGCTGCACCTTTGGATAAACGCAACACTTCTTTGGCTGATTCACTCGCGACTGGCGTTTTATCGGCCACCGGCGCCGTGATTTTCCCTGTCGCAACGCGCTTTGTATCCTCGGCCTGACGGCTGACCGTTGCTGCGCCTGCCAGCTTCTGGCGATAGGCGTTCCAGTCAGTTGTCTGAGCATGGATCTCCCGGGTCGCTTCGACTTGCGTCACGTTGATGACTTCATCGTGATCCGGCACCCGCAGGATTTTGCCTGACCGGATGCGATTCATGTTTTTGCCATCGAACTGCTCCGCATTAGCGCGATACAACGCGACCAGCATGCGCTCAAGACTCACGTCATCCGGCTTGATGCCGGCCGCAAGCACATTAAGGGTATCGCCTTGTTTGACGGTAATCGCCCCGCTTGTCACGCTTGCTGAAGCGCGTCTTTCCGTCCTGACCGCCTGTTTTTCAACTGGCCTTGCAACTGGTCGTTCTAATGGTTTGGCAATGCTTTCAACAGGCTTGGCAAGCTGCCGGACTTGTTCCGGTTTTTCAACAGGAGCCTCCAACGGCGCAGATTGCACCACTTCAGGTGCCACTGCCTGTACTGCGGCGGCTGCAGGCTGAGCTGCAACATAGCCCGGAGGATCAAGCAAAAAGGTGTATTCGCGCATCAACTTGCCGGATGACCAGGACAACTCAATCAGCAAACTGACAAAAGGATCGTTGATTTCCCGATTGCTGGAGAGCTTCAGGTAAGGCTCACCATTTGCACGGCTACCAACTTCAAAGCTGTATTTGACGCCGGATGGATAATCAAGCCCCGCCCCCTTGTAGGCATCCGGGGACGCCAGGCGTGCGACCAAACCGGGTTTATCGGTCTTGCTCACTGCCACCAACTCGATTTCTGCTTTTAACGGCTGCCCCAAACCGGAAACCACATTGATTCCGCCCAGGCCCACGGCATTACCCCATGCACTCAGTGTCAAACCGGCCGTCATACCGAGCAGTTGCAGCATGAGCTTGCGAGGCATAGGAGAATTCATGAGTTTACCCGCCGTTCCACCAGTCGAATGGTCAGGTGCAGCTATTGGAGCTATCGGTAAGTCAGGTCGTTTCACCAGTGGTTTTCGCACGGAATTGCCTCGCTTTATTTATTGAGCTGCAAAAGTAACATCAAGGAGCGTTCAAAACAAGCAAACGCACCCTTACGAACGTCAAATTCAGATATTCGGCATCTAATTCAGATATTCGGCAATCAGTATTTCGGCAATTTGCACGCTATTCAAGGCTGCGCCCTTGCGCACATTATCACTCACCACCCACATATCCAAGCCCAACGGATGCGATAAGTCCTCGCGAATTCGCCCGACGTAAGTCGCATCCTTGCCCGCAGCATCAACCGCAGTTGGCCAACCACCCGGCACATGCTCATCCATCACAATCACACCGGGGGCTTTTTCCAGCAAGGCGCGAGCCTCGGCAGCGGTAATTTTCTTCTTGGTTTCGATGTGCAACGCTTCGGAATGACCGTAGAAAACCGGCACACGCGCCGCCGTCGGATTCACGAGAATGGAATCATCTTCCATGATCTTCTGGGTTTCCCAGACCATCTTCATCTCTTCTTTGGTGTAGCCGTTCTCCATGAACACGTCGATCTGCGGCAACACATTGAAGGCGATACGCTTGGGATAGACTTCCACTTCGACGTCCTGCGAGCTGAACAGCGCGCGGGTTTGTGCAGCCAGTTCATCGATCGCTTCCTTGCCGGTACCGGACACCGCCTGATAAGTCGCCACATTGATGCGCGAGATACCCACCGCATCCTTGATCGGTTTCAATGCCACCATCATCTGGATGGTCGAGCAGTTCGGATTGGCGATGATGCCGCGATTCTTGTATTGCGCGATGGCGTGCGGATTCACTTCCGGCACAACCAGAGGAATGTCGCGGTCGTAACGGAAATGTGCTGTGTTGTCGATCACCACGCAACCGGCTGCAGCGGCTATCGGCGCGTATTTTTCCGACACGCTGCCACCTGCCGAAAACAGGCCGATTTGCGCCTTGGAAAAGTCAAAGCCTTCCACATCCAGCACAGTGATTTCCTCACCACGGAACATGATCTCAGTACCTGCAGAACGACTGGAAGCCAAAAGATAAAGGTTGCGCACCGGGAACTTGCGCTCTTCCAGAATCGCCAACATCGCCTCGCCCACCGCGCCGGTCGCGCCCAAGATGCATACGTCGTATTGCTTGCTCATGTTTCTAATCCTTAAAAATCAAATAAATTAAGCGGGTGGCTGGTAGCGAGTAGCCAAACCGGTTTTTCTACAAGCCACAAGCTTGTAGCTACTAGCTACAAGCTCTTAACAACCGCATCGCCCATCGCCGCACAGCCGACTTTCTGCATCCCGGCTTCAAAAATATCTCCGGTACGCAGTCCTTGCTGCAACACATGGCGCACCGCGCCTTCGATGCGCACGGCAACATCTTCACGTGCAAACGTGTAACGCATCATCATCGCAACCGACAAAATCGTCGCCAGCGGATTGGCAATATCCTGGCCTGCGATATCGGGTGCCGAACCATGACAGGGTTCATACAGTCCCTTGTTGTTCGCATCCAGCGAAGCTGATGGCAACATGCCGATGGAACCGGTCAGCATCGATGCCTCGTCGGACAAGATGTCGCCGAAAATATTCCCGGTCAGAATCACATCGAACTGCTTGGGCGCGCGCACCAGTTGCATCGCGGCGTTATCCACGTACATATGCGACAACACGACTTCCGGGTATTCGCGCGCCACGTCGGTGACAATCTCGCGCCAGAACATGCTGGTATCCAGCACATTTGCCTTGTCCACAGAACAAAGCTTGAAGCTGCGTTTCATCGCAATCTGGAAACCGACATGTGCCACACGGCGGACTTCCGACTCGCTGTAGTGCATGGTATCAAAACCCTGACGCTCGCCGTTATCCAGTGTGCGGATGCCGCGCGGGTGGCCGAAATAAATATCGCCAGTCAACTCGCGCAAAATCATGATGTCCAGACCCGACACCAGTTCAGGCTTCAGGCTGGACGCGTTGACCAGCTCCGGATACACCAGCGCGGGTCGCAAATTAGCAAATAAATTCAATGCCTTACGTATGCGCAGCAAACCTTGCTCGGGCCGCATCGCACGCGGCAAGTTATCATATTGATAACCGCCAACTGCTCCCAGCAACACTGCGTCAGACTCTTTTGCCAGCTTTTCAGTCGCCGCAGGAAATGGATCACCCGCCGCATCATAACCCGCGCCACCGATATGGGCATACTCCGTTTCGATGTGCAAACCGTCGCTGCGCAACACGTCCAGCACTTTCGCAGCCTGTGCCACGATCTCAGGTCCGATGCCGTCACCCGGCAAAACTGCAATTTTCATTTTTATATCCTAATAAATTCTTAAAAACGGGAAGTGGGGAGTGAATCGGCACGCTGTGCCTCAGTGGTAAGTGGGAAACCTACTTGCCACTCCCTACTCCCGATATTACAACCAGGGTTGCGCTGCGTGATGTTTGGTCTCAAATGCCGCAATCTCATCCACATGCTGCAATGTCAGGCCGATGTCATCCAGTCCGTTCAGCAGGCAATGTTTACGGAACGCATCAACGATGAACGGATATACCGTGCCATCCGGCGCGGTGATGGTCTGCCGCTCAAGGTCGATCGCAAGCTTGTAACCGACACTGGCGTCCACTGCGTTGAACAACGCATCTACCTTGTCCGCATCCAGCTTGATCGGCAACAGGCCGTTCTTAAAGCAGTTGTTGAAGAAGATGTCGGCGAAGCTCGGCGCGATGATGGCGCGAAAGCCATAATCCTCCAGCGCCCAGGGCGCATGCTCACGCGAAGAGCCGCAACCGAAATTCTCGCGAGTCAGCAGGATCTGCGCGCCCTGATAGCGCGGCTGGTTCAGCACGAATTCCGGATTAATCTCACGCGTTGAATTATCCATACCCGGCTCGCCGTGGTCCAGATAACGCCATTCGTCGAACGCATTCGGGCCGAAGCCTGAGCGCTTGATGGATTTGAGGAACTGCTTCGGGATGATCGCGTCGGTATCCACGTTGGCGCGATCAAGAGGCACGACCAGGCCATCCAATAAAGAGAACTTACGCATCACTTGCTCACCTTCTCTGATTTTTCGCCGTCTTTGTGAACCTTCTTGCCGATCCATTTTCCGGCTTTTTTTACACCTTTGACGGTGGCTTCGCCGCCTTTCTTGATGCCGCGACCTGCGGCCTCTCCGCCCTTCTTCACACTCTCGCCCACACGCTGAGGAACACTTTCGTCCTTAGCTAAAACATCCTGAATCAGGAACGCACTCAACAGCAGTACCAATACAAATGATTTTTTCATGACATCACGCCTATCGACTTACATCAACAAAATGTCCGGCAATCGCCGCCGCTGCCGCCATTTCAGGACTGACCAGATGCGTGCGTCCGCCCTGCCCCTGCCGCCCTTCGAAATTGCGGTTGGACGTCGCAGCGCAGCGTTCGCCCGGCGACAGCCTGTCATCGTTCATCGCCAGACACATCGAACAACCCGGATCGCGCCATTCAAAACCCGCCGCGATAAAAATCTTGTCCAGTCCTTCTTGCTCGGCTTGTGCCTTGACCAGGCCGGAACCGGGAACCACCATCGCCAGCTTCACATTAGCGGCAATCTTTTTACCTTTTGCCACGGCGGCGGCGGCACGCATGTCTTCGATACGCCCGTTGGTGCAGGAACCGATGAACACCTTGTCGATCGCAATATCGGTGATCGGTGTATTGGCTGTCAAGCCCATATAGACCAATGCACGCTCTGCACCCTCGCGCTTATCCTGGCTCATGGTCAGCGGGTCAGGCACACAGCCATCAACGGACACGACCATCTCGGGCGAAGTCCCCCAAGTCACTTGTGGCTTGATCTTGGCTGCATCCAAAACCAGCACCGCGTCATACACTGCCCCTGCATCGCTGTGCAAGTTGCGCCACTGTGCAACAGCCTGGTCCCACTGAGCCCCGCGAGGAGCAAAGGGGCGGCCCTTGAGGTAATTGAAAGTCGTGTCATCCGCCGCGATCATGCCGGCGCGCGCACCCGCCTCGATCGCCATGTTGCACAGGGTCATGCGACCTTCCATGCTCAAGGCGCGTACTGTGCT
>JAUSNM010000098.1 GCA_030645535.1 Gallionella sp.
CCCGCAGCTTCCAGGTCGGCGCAAATGACCTTGCGCGCATCGAACCGGTCGAGGCCGCGATATTTTTCAGGCGCCTCATCGTTGATTTTGGCATCCAGCGTGAGGATGCAGATCGGGGGGAGCTTGTGGCGTTGTCCCACCGCATAGTCGTTGAAGTCGTGCGCAGGCGTGACTTTTACGCAGCCGGTGCCGAAAGCCTTGTCGACATAGTCGTCGGCGATGATCGGAATCAAACGGTCACACAGCGGCAATTGTACGGTCTTGCCGATCAGGTGGCGGTAGCGTTCATCTTCAGGGTGCACCATCACCGCGACGTCGCCCAGCAGGGTCTCGGGGCGGGTGGTGGCGACGGTCAGGTGGGTCAGGCCATGCACGGTGTCCGGTTCAGCTAATGGATAGCGGATGTGATACATGAAACCGTCTTCTTCTTCCTGCACGACTTCCAGGTCGGACACGGCGGTGTGCAGTTTCGGATCCCAGTTCACCAAGCGCTTGCCGCGATAAATCAGGCCTTCGTTGAACAGGCGCACGAAGGTCTCGGTCACCGACTGTGACAAGCCTTCATCCATCGTGAAGCGTTCGCGCGACCAGTCCGGCGACGTGCCCAGGCGGCGCATCTGGCGCGTGATGGTATCCCCTGAGAATTTCTTCCACTCCCATACTTTTTCGATGAATTTCTCGCGGCCCAAGTCGTGGCGCGAAATGCCTTGCGCATCCAACTGGCGCTCGACGACGATCTGTGTGGCGATGCCTGCGTGATCGGTGCCCGGTTGCCACAAGGTGTTGTCGCCCTTCATGCGGTGATAGCGGGTCAGCGTATCCATCAGGGTCTGGTTGAAACCATGACCCATATGCAGCGTGCCGGTTACGTTCGGCGGTGGCAGTTGAATGCAGAAGGATTCTGTCCTGGCAGGATCCATGCCTGCCTTGAAGAAGCCTGATTCTTCCCACTTGGGATACCAGCGCGATTCAATGTCTTTGGGTTCAAAACTTTTGGTGAGTTCCATTGCAATACCTTGTGGCGAACAGCTGGGTTAGAGCTTTTATGAAGGGCGAGATTATACAACCAGACGCTAGCCGCTAGTCGCTAGTCGTAAGTTAAGGTCGCAGCATGCCAGCCGGTTACTAGCTACTTGCGTCTGCCTTATTTATTGCGTCGCGCAGCAGTTTGGGCAGCTCGGCCTTGAATTCGCTGACCGCCAGATCAACGGCGAGACGTTGCAGTTCTTCGAGCCGGCTGTTGAGTTTGCTGGTAAATACGGTTTCGAGATGAGTTTCGAGTTGCTGTAGCAACTGCTGCATCTCCTCTGCATTCAAGGTGCGATGCAGGGCAGGTTTGTTTTGAACGGTGTCCGGTTGGTATTCCTCGTCGGGATCCGTGATGATTTCAAATAATATCGGCAAATCATCTGATGACGAATCGTCTACCACTTCGGTCAATAACGGTAATGTTGAGTCAGTCACGGTTAATTTGCCTGGGTTAAGTCGAAATGGCGCAGCTCGTAGCCGCGATCGCGATAAAACTTGTAACGCTCCCGGCCAAGTCGGCTGTCGGCCTGGTCGGTGCCGATGATTTCGATGACCCGTTCAAAGCGGCTGAAAAACGGTACGCATTCATTATGCAGGCTGATCAGCATATCGTGGTGTGAAAACTGGTCATTGTCACAGCTTAAAACAACAGGCATTTTTTCAGCACCCGCCTCGTTGCAGCGACAGTGCGGAATGAAGGCCGTGTCAGGGTATAGCCACAGCAGCTTGTCCAGCGCCTCAAGGCTGGCTGCATCGGGCAGACTGATGATAGTGCGCAAGCCGTGTTGCATGGCCTTATGGCTCAACTGGCAGGCGGTGCGCAGCTTGTCGATTGAGCCTGTATAAAAGTCCACTTTTGTCATTACGTTGCGGATTGTGCCCGATTGATCAAATACTGGGTGAGCAAGGGTACCGGACGGCCAGTCGAGCCCTTTTCCTTGCCGGATTTCCAGGCTGTTCCGGCGATATCCAGGTGCGCCCAGCGATAGTCTTTGGTGAAACGTGACAGGAAACAGGCAGCGGTAATGCTGCCGGCAGGGCGTCCGCCGATGTTCTGCATATCGGCAAAATTGCTGTCCAGCTGTTGCTGGTATTCGTCCCACAGCGGCATGTGCCAGGCCTTGTCGTTCGAGTAATCGCCCGCATCCGCCAATTCACGCGCCAACTGATCCTGATTGCTGAACAAGCCGCTGGCGACGCCGCCCAGCGCGATGACGCAGGCGCCGGTGAGGGTCGCGATATCGACTACGGTGTCCGGTTCAAAACGCGCCGCATAGGTCAGTGCATCGCACAGAATCAAGCGGCCTTCGGCATCGGTGTTGAGGATTTCGATGGTCAGGCCCGCCATGCTCTTCACGATGTCGCCAGGGCGACAGGCGGCTCCGTCCGGCATGTTTTCGCTGCTCGGAATTACCGCGACGACGTTTAGTTTAAGGGACATTTCGGCAATCGCCAGCATGGTGCCCAGCACGCTGGCCGCACCACACATGTCATATTTCATCTCGTCCATTTCCGCACCGGGTTTGAGCGAAATGCCGCCTGAGTCGAAGGTGAGTCCCTTGCCGACCAGTACAACGGGTTTTTGCTTCTTGTCAGCGCCGCGATATTCCAGCGTAATCAGTTTGGCGGGCTGACGGCTGCCGCGCGTGACCGCCAGCAAGGAATGCATGCCAAGTTTCTCCATGTCCTTTTCTTCGAGGATGGTCACCTTGAGCTTGTGTGCCTCAGCCAGCTTCTCCGCTTGCTCTGCCAGATAAGTCGGGGTGCAGATATTGCCAGGCAGATTGCCTAAATCCTTGGCAAGTTTCATGCCGTGCGCGATGGCGCTGGCCTGATGTAGCGTGGTTTGTGCGGTATTGCCAGGCTTCTTTGCGCAGCCTAGCAGGATTTTGCGTAAGCTGGGCTTGTCGGCCGGTTTGCTCTTGAGCCCGTCGCAGCGGTACGCGGACTCGGCGGCCAACAGCGCGATCTGGTTGATCTTCCAGCTTTCATCGCGGTCCTGTACGTCAAGGTCAGTGAGATACAGTGCCGCGTCTTTGCAGTTGGTTTTTTGCAGTGCGGCAAAGGTGGCGCGCAGCACGTCGATAAATTGTTTGGCGTTGAGTTCTTCGGGCTTGCCCATGCCTACCAGCAACACGCGCTCGGCGGCCACGCCGGACAGTGTATGAAGCATCACGGTGCTGCCGGCCTTGCCAGTCATGTCGCCGCGAGCAATCAGGTCGCTCAGCTGGTGATTGACTACCTGATCGAGAATGTGCGCGGCGGGGGATAATTGGCCACCCTCAAAAACGCCCAGCACAAGACAAGCGCTACGCTGATTGTCCGGACTGCTTTGTTTTATGCTAAATTCCACGTGTCGCTCCCTATATTTTCGTTCCGATGCCTGATTATCCGCAAACTGCCCGCATAAAGTCAAAGTTGTTTCACAAGGGACACTTTCATCGCGCCCTTGTGCTCGAATTTGCCGGCAATGGCGTGCTGGTTTTCGCAACTTTACTTGGCATCGTGGTGATCAGCCAGCTGATTCGTTTTTTGGGTGAAGCGGTCAGCGGCAAGTTGGCGGCGGATGGTGTGCTGGCGCTGCTCGGTTTCAGCGCGCTGAATTATCTGCCGGTGCTGCTTTCGATGAGCCTGTTCATCTCCATTTTGCTGACCTTGTCGCGCTGTTATCGCGACAGTGAAATGGTGGTGTGGTTTTGTGCCGGCATCGGTTTGACGCGCTGGATACGCCCGGTATTGTGGTATGCCGTCCCCGTCGTGATGGTGATTGCGCTGCTGAGTCTGGTGTTGTCACCCTGGGCATTGAAAAAAGCAGATGACTACAAGAGTAAATTGGAAAGCCGCGATGAAGTTGTGACGGTCACGGCGGGCGTATTTCGCGAGTCGAGTCAGTCGGACAGGGTGTATTTTGTCGAGCGTGTCGATGCAGGAACCGGTCAAGTCGGCAATGTCTTTGTGCGGTCAGTACAAAATGCCCAACTGGGCACGATGGTGGCGCGTCAGGGCTTTCAGGAAACCATGCCGAACGGAGACCGCTTCCTGGTGTTGTTGAACGGCACGCGTTATGAGGGAACGCCGGGCCTGCTGGATTACCGCATCGTGGAATTTGAACGCTATGCGATGCGTATTGAAGGTGCAACTGCCAAGCCGTCGCTACCCAACGTACGCACCCTGACGACGCAGGCGCTGTGGCGCAATCCCACCACCTGGAATCTGTCCGAACTGGAGTGGCGTTTGGGTTTGCCTATCAGTGCGGCTGTACTGGCCTTGCTGGCTATCGTCTTGAGCTATGTCAATCCGCGCGCAGGGCGTTCGCTGAACATGGTTCTGGCGATGGTGTTGTACATGCTGTACAGCAACATGATCAGTGTGACTAACGCGTGGGTAGGGCAGGGCAAGTTATCGCCAGGCATCGGGCTGTGGGGCATACATGCACTGATGCTGCTGATTACTGCGCTGCTATTCTACTGGCGAATGACGCTGTTTTCCTGGCGCCGGGTATTCAAGAAATGAAATTGCTGACTCGCTATTTGGCCCGTGAAATATACTCCAGCATCGGGCTGGTGTTCGGCTCACTCCTCATGTTATTTGCCTTTCTTGATTTTATTCATGAACTTAGCGTGATGGGCTACGGCCAGTACAGTCTGGGCTATGTGGTGGTGTTTGTGGTTCTGACCATACCGGGGCATATTTATGAATTGTTTCCGGTGGCGGTGCTGATCGGCACCATCGTGGCGCTGGTGCAAATGGCGGCACGGTCTGAACTTACCATCTACCGCGCTTCCGGTGCCTCGACCGCGCAGATGTTGGGCGCACTGAGCAAGATCGCGCTGCCGATGATTATGATTAGTTTCCTCTGTGGCGAATTGATTTCACCTCCATCTGAGCGCATGGCGCAGAAGTTGCGCCTCAAGGCGTTGAATAGCCAGGTTTCCATGCAGGCGTTCCGTTCCGGGGTATGGGTTAAAGACGATCTTAGTTTCGTCAACGTCAAAAGCGTGATGCCTGACACCAGTTTGTCGGATATTGATATCTATGCGTTTGATGAAACTTTTCACCTGAAGACGATCATCCGTGCCAGGCAGGCAAGCTTTGTCCAACCGGGAACCTGGTTGCTGAAAGACGTGCTGCAAACGCGTTTTGACAAGCTTGGTGTCAGCACCCAGGCTATGCCGGATCAGGAATGGAAATCCGCACTGACACCGGGCATCCTGAGCGTGATGTTGGTGGTGCCGGAACAAATGTCTGCCTATGATTTGTACAAATACACCACTCACTTGAAAGAGAATAAGCAGCAGAGCGCGCGCTATGAAATTGCGATGTGGAACAAGCTGGTTTACCCGTTTGCACTGCTGGTGATGATGGTGCTGGCGTTGCCATTTGCGTCTTATCAGCGGCGTGCCGGCGGCATCAGTGTGATGGTCTTCATGGGAATTGTGCTGGGCCTGGTGTTTCACTTCGCCGGTCGTCTGGTCGCCAGCCTGGGTTCGCTCAATGATTGGCAACCCTTGTTCAGTGCAACCGCGATGACGGGGGTGTTCTTGCTGATCGGTGCATTTATGTTGTGGCAGGTCGAACGGCGCTAGAGGGGTGTTTTGGCGTCTCGCCTGGTCAGATGTGACGCGGCTATGGGGTTCTTCCAAGTTTGTTGAGCTGTTGCCGGGGGCAGCCCGAAAGTCTAGCGGGGTGCAGCCCCGCAGCCGGTGGCTTTCTTTGCGCGGCCAAAGAAAGCAACTAAAGAAACGCCGCCCCGATCCGCCATCCCGTCGGGATTCCCTGCGTTGCTCGTCTGGTCAGGCGGCTGTGCAACTCGCCCTGGCGGTGCGCACATAACGCGCCCCACTGCGGAGCTCAAACAGTGCGCGCCGAAATCTCCTGACCAGTCTGCGCTACTCGGTGGCGGATAAGGGGTTGATGGCAATATGCAGGGAGGGCATCATGATACTAAATTCAATCGAATTTGAATCTATTGATTTATGCGTCGCCAGCGACGGCTTTAGGCTAGGCAGTTAGTAAGGGTAAATAACTGTTTTGTGCCAATTGCTGCACTTCAAGTGACACACAAAATTTCAGACCATACTTTGTAACACTTCAGTTTTAATCATTTTCCCCTTGCTAGTAATGCGTTCATTGGTGACATCGGTCAAAGTGCCATTCTTTTCGTGTAAATCCAGTATGGTCTTGTACGATTTGAACAGCGCCTCCTTTGCATCGCTGTCCCAACTCCGTTTAGACACTCTCAGTTTTTGCCATGTGGTGGTAGCGGCATCGGCGATCTGCTCGTAACTATCTGGCTCGGTATCCAAATACTCCAGTCCGTGGCAATTTTCACACGAGATATTTTCCAGAATCGCATGGTCGAAACGCGCATCGGTCAATTCGCAATCGGTGAATTTCGCGCCGGTTAAATCTGCATGGCAGAAATCCGCCCGTTTGAAATCACAATTCGTAAAAACAGCTTCGTGGAAATGTCCATCGCTCAGGTCGGCATCCTTGAAATCTCGCCCATTAAAAGCGGCACGTTCCTTGCCCTCGAAACAGCCATCCTCAATCAGGCTGCGCGCATAGACGTTGTTTTCCCCGCAGGCATATGCATATAGAGAAAGAATGTTTGGTTTGTCGAAGCGCTTGGCATCCAGATCGTTCCACAGGTACACGGCCAGCCTGCGATGATATTCTGAGCGCCATTCGCTCTTTTCGTCTTTGAAGCCTAGCGCTTTGATGAAGTCATCGCGCACCGCGTGCTGTTTCCTTGCCTTTTCGAAATCCAGATAACGATAGGGATTGGTGCACAGCTCGCCGCAATTCTTCAGTAGTAGCCACTTTAGCATCAATTCCAAATCGGGGTGGTGGCTGATGCCGGTTACACGGTCCAGCTCTTCTTTCAATACCTCCATCGCCAGCACGGCTTCGTTCCATAGCTGCTTCAGCTTGCGCGGGTTGTTACCCAATACTTCGCACAGAGAACGGAAGGACTTGCGCATTTCCTCTTCCACGCTCAACAACTCGACCAGATGATGGCTGTGGTGCGGTGGCACCTCGAAAGGCAGTTGCACGAACTTTTCCAGATATTCTTCTCCGGAATCTGGAAATTCGATATTGATCGCCTTGACGATCTGTTCGCGGTCGGCGGCGATGAAAAACAGGCAGCGATCCAGATGCAGAAACAGCTTGATCTGCTCCAGCAGATTAACGATCTGTTTGGGGTCATGGCAACGATCCAGATCGTCTATCAGAAAGACGATGCGTTTGTCGTCGCCTGTTACGGTTTTAACGGCGTCAGCGATCTTTTCTTGCAAGTCTTTGGCGTTTTCCTTGTCGGTACGCACGCTGTCCAGAAAAGTCAGCAGCGGCAGGCCGGTCGTGGAAGCATCAATCAGCGTGCCGGTGAGTTTCTTTATCAAACCGGGGCCGGATTTGACGATTTTCTGTATCAGATCCTCAAAGGCGGGCTGTTTCTTTGCCAGTGTCGCCAGCAGCGGCAACAGCAGCGATTTTTCGTTGCGGTACATCCAAGGTGAAAACTTCACTACCACCCAAGGAGCCCATGGCGCACGCTGCGCTCTCAAGTGATTTTCCAGTATCCCAACTCTGTTATCAGGCTGGAATTGCAACTTTTTTTCAAGCATCTCCAGCAAGGTGGATTTGCCGCAGCCCCACGGGCCGAATACGCCTACCACCATAGGTGTAATTTCCTTGCGCCCAAGAACCGTGCGTTCGATTGCATTAAGATAGCGCTCGAAATGAAGACTGTCGGTTGCCGCAGGTTGATCGTCCAGTAAAGTTAGTCTGGACATAGCTCGGTTCCGAGATCAATTTTTTCAATGGCAATGGCAATGGCTGCGCGCCGAAAAACCATGCCGTCCTTATCCTTGAGCGCGACGAGCAAGGCTGGCACGGTGGACGGGTCTTTAATCTGCCCCAGCGCTTGGGCTGCGCCCCAGCGAACCATGTTATCTTTATCCTAGAGCGCGTTGAGCAAGGCTGGCACGGTGGACGGGTATTTAATCTGCCCTAGCGCTTGGGCTGCGCCCCGGCGAACCATGCTACCCTTATCCTTGAGCGCGACGAGCAGGGCTGGCACGGTGGACGGGTCTTTAATCTGCCCCAGCGCTTGGGCTGCGCCCCGGCGAACTATGTCGTCCTTATCCTTGAGCGCGTCGAGCAAGGCTGGCACGGTGGACGGGTCTTTAATCTGCCCCAGCGCGTCGGCTGCGCCCCAGCGAACCATTTCATCCTTATCCTTGAGCGCGACGAGCAAGGCTGGCACGGTGGACGGGGCTTTAATCTGCCCCAGCGCTTGGACTGCGCCCCAGCGAACCATGTCGTCCTTATCCTTGAGCGCGACGAGCAAGGCTGGCACGGTGGACGGGTCTTTAATCTGCCCCAGCGCTTCGGCTGCGCCCCAGCGAACCATGTCGTCCTTATCCTTGAGCGCGACGAGCAAGGCTGGCACGGTGGACGGGTCTTTAATATGCCCCAGCGCTTCGGCTGCGCCCCGGCGAACCGTGTCGTCCTTATCCTTGAGCGCGTCGAGCAATGGAAGCAATGCATCGGCACGGTAGTTGATTTTTGCGCCTGGCTGGGCGATCAGTTGCCCTAACAAAGTTTTCAATTCAGGTTGTTCAAGATAAATTCTGGCCCAATCCTGCAACATGCGATCCGAGGTTTCAAGCTCCACTTTCGCTTCCTTCAGGCACAGAAAAGCAAGGCGGAAGGCGTAATGCATCTGTTCCTCGCGCGGGTGTTTGCAGCGCAGGATGGTTTCGATGAATTCGCTGCCGGTTTCTTCATCTTTCATGCCCTGATTTGCTGCAGCCAGACGGATTACTTCACGCCAGCGCGGTTCGAACAGGTGTTGCCCCAGATAGCGGTCTATGTCGCGTTTTCGGCGGGTAATGGCGCGGGCGGTGAGATACTCCTGAAAGGTTAGGTGGAAGAAGCCGTATTCGTTGTTACCCCGGTCTATCAGCAGACCGGAGACATCGCGGATTAGACTGAGCAATTGACTGGCCTTGTGCGTGGCGCTTTCTGATGAGATGCCTTCCTGTCGGACCAGAAAGTCGCGGATGATGTCGGTGATGGCCTGTTGGCTCGCGCGGTTTTCCGGGCAGTTTTCGTGAAAATACAGTGCCAACTCTTCCAGCACGGCCTGAGTCTGATCCTTGTTGAGGCTACCCTGCTGATCTTCGCGGCGGCGCTTTTGCAATTCCCAGTTGAAGATGAAAGTATCTATGCACAGCTTGTACAATTCGGCGCGCAGTTGAGGTAACGTGGCGCCCTGACGGCGGATCAGGCCGATGATGGTGCAGAGCAGCGGATTGGTCGCCAGTGTGCGGATGCCGGCATTATTTTCGACCTGCTCGATAAGTTGATCGGCTTTTTCTTTCGCGCGTTTTCTGGTGCTTTCGTCCACGGCGATGTCTTCGTGTTTTTCCACAGCATAGATCCATTGGCGGAAAAAGGCTTTCATCTGCTCGTCGTTGAACGGTTCCAGCGTGGCGGCATAGAAACCGGAGCCGAGCGGGGCCGCGTCGTAACCGATGATGCGTGAGCTTACCAGAAAGCGATTTCCAGAGTAGAGACTAAGCATGGCTTCAATTGCCGCCACGGTCTTACGCTGCATGTAGATATTGCGTTGCTCGTCGAGGCCGTCAAACAGCAGCAGCGCGTGCCCTTCGGCAAGCGCCTTCCTGAAGATTTCCAGCAGTTCATTGCGTTCCTGCTCCAGATTGAAACCGATCTCGCTCAGCCCCTTGTGCGACAGATAATTCAGGACGGCATTCTGCGGCGTCCATGAAGGTTGTTGATCCCATTCGGCGGCGAGCAGCCGCAGTGGGATCAGGATGGGTAAAGTGCTCTGGTCTTTCTTGCATTGACGCGCGCTTTGCAGTGCAAAATGTTTGAGCAGGGTGGTTTTGCCGGCACCCGGATCACCTAGCAGCACCCACGCATTGTGCCGGGACCACAGCGTGTCGGTGGATACGCCGGTTTCGATACTCTGGGGCGCAAAGGGGTTAAATCCTATTGATGACCAAAGTGATGAATTCGCTTGAGTGGTTATGACATCATCAAAGATGGTGCCCGTAAGTGCTCGAGTGCTGATGGGGGTGTCAAGAATTGTGCCTGTAAGATAGCTTGACTCTCCCGATAGGAGTGTTCGAGCAAGACCGGAATTAATCGGTTTATTTTCATTTTTCCCCATCCGCACGGAAAGGTTGATGAAAACCTCGTCCATGGTCAGTTCTATCATACGGTTGACCTGCATCACGCCACGTGCATCTATGGTCTGATTGTCCTTGATGACTTTGTCGAGATAGCGATTCAAAACTGGTTGCATGGCGATTCCTGCGGGTATGCGGTGGCCGGATAATACTCATGTTTTTGGATTTAATGTGAAGTGACATTAGTGTGGCGTCCATTCCTCCGAACTTACTGCGCAATTTGTAAAATGTGGAGGAACTGATGTCATACACCCAGCAGAGATCAGAATGAAGACGCAACCCCCGGTCGGTCTGATTTCTTAGATGATATGACTGCCTGAAACGCATGACGTCATAAAATAACACTTCTTCCGTTCCTAAAATGAGTAAATTCCACTTCTTAACTACCGCTAATTTCAGGTGGTATTATCGGTTTTATGTTTTTAATGAGTGACGGCTATGTCTCGTTTTCTGCATGTCACGAGAGACTGTTTTCGGGCGGTGCGCTGACGAGGTTGAATTGTCGCAATGGGGTGTTAACGCAGTATTTGGTTCAGATTCAAACAACAAGACATGAATACGAGCTATGAGTTTCGCTCTCATCCCCTGTGCGCCGCCGAAGATAATCACAAGCAAGTGGAGGGTTAGACGAATACTCATAGTCTGCCACCGGCAAAACTCTATGGTTGTGTTGCAACCGGTGCAGTAACCGGTCCAGTAACCGGAGCAGGCGCAACTGCGCTTATCGGTTGTTGCGCTTTTATCGCCTGATTTTGTTTGATCATCAGTTTGACTTGTTCGCGTTTTTCCGCAGGTACCTGGCTGAATGCCCGGTATTTTTCGCGTGCTGCCTGACGCTGCGCAGGCGTGAGCTGGGCCCAGGTGGCCAGACGGCTCAGGAAACGGTTTTTTTCATCCCTGTTGAGTTTCGGATAGTGCTGAGCGAGACGCCGCAAATTGTGCTGCTGCGTTTCCGGCAGACTGTTCCATAGCGGATAAAGGGGGGCCAATGCTTCACGCTCTGCCGGCGGAAGGGTGAGCCACGGTTCGGGTGAGGCTGTCGCCAGCTGCACATTCAGCGCGCAGCAGAGTACAACTGCGGCAAGCAGCCTATTCATGCTGATCCACAAAGACTTCGATGGGCAGATCATCGGTCAGGATTTCAATGTCCACAGGGATCTGCGTATTTTGCCAGTATCCGATCGCGCCGACGACGATGGCTGCGAGCAGGATGGTGGCTGCCACCCATTGGTTTGTGGTGTGCGGCATGTGCGCGCGATGACCAATTGCGTTCAGCGAGAATACAGGTTCGTGTACCCGTTGTTTTTGCAGCGCGACTGCACGCGCCTGCTGCAGGGATGACACGATACTGCCATCCAGATGCTCGGTGCTGTGCGTGAGCAGTCGGGCGATGTGCTGGTGATTGATGTGTTGCGAATATTTTTTCATGGTAGTTCTACTCCTATTGCTTTGAGCGCAGTTGCCAGCGCGTGGTTCGCTCTCGAACAGTGGGTTTTTACACTGCCCTCGGTGCAGCCCATGGCTTTTGCAGTCTCGGCTGTATCCAGCCCTTCCCAGTAACGCAGCAGGAAGGCTTCGCGTTGACGCAGCGGCAAATTACTTAATGCCTGTTCGATCAAGGCGATGGTTTGCTTTTGCCCGAATGCAGCATCGGGGGATGCAGGCGCGCTTTGATTGTCGCTGTCTTCGAGCACATCCAGCGGATCAAATTCTTCCTCAGCGTGTTTTGAGCCAAAGGCAGAAAACAAGGTGGTCCAATTCGAGCGGACTTTTTGACGTCGGCAGTGATCGCGAATGGTGTTTTGCAGAATGCGATGAAACAACAGCGGCAGCTCGTCGCTCGGTTTGTCGCCATACTTTTCCGCCAACTTGATCATTGCGTCCTGGACTACATCCAGTGCCGTGTGGCTGTCGTGCATGGCAAACACGGCGTGTTTGTAAGCGCGGCGCTCGATGCGGCTGAGAAATTGGCTTAATTCTGCTTGAGTTGCCAGTTGTCGCTCCTTGCGTTTCTGAGTGCGAATAGTAGCAAATTGTGCCGTATTCTGCCAAAAATCATGCGGATATATGCGGCAGGTGGTTGACCAAAAGTCCGCTTGGCATTATCTTACGCAGTTCTTTTGAATTAATCATAGGGTGTTTGTCATGGAAATGACCGGCGCGGAAATAACCATCCGTTGTTTGCAGGAGGAAGGGGTCGAATATTTATTCGGTTACCCGGGCGGTGCGGTACTGCACATTTACGACGCGCTTTTTCAGCAGGACAAGGTCAAGCATATTCTGGTGCGCCATGAACAGGCTGCCGTGCATGCGGCTGACGGCTATGCGCGCTCATCTGACAAGGTCGGCGTGGCGCTGGTTACCTCGGGTCCTGGCTTGACCAATGCGGTGACCGGCATTGCGACCGCCTATATGGACTCCATACCGATGGTCGTCATCAGCGGTCAGGTGCCGACCTTCGCGATCGGCGAGGATGCGTTTCAGGAAGTCGATGCGGTCGGCATTACGCGTCCGTGCGTGAAGCATAATTTTTTGGTCAAGGACGTGAAAGATATCGCCTCGACCATCAAAAAGGCCTTTTACCTGGCCAAGTCGGGACGTCCCGGTCCGGTGCTGGTAGATATACCCAAAGACGTATCCGCGCACAAGACCGAGTTTGTTTATCCGGCCAGTGTTACGATTCGCTCCTACCATCCGCAGGGTCGTGGCGATAGTCAGCAGATCAGGCAGGCGGCGCAGCTGTTACTGGAGGCGAAACGGCCGATGGTGTATGCGGGCGGCGGCGTGGTGTTGTCGGATTCGTCCAGCCAATTGACCGATCTGGTGCGTCTGCTGGGTTTTCCGTGTACCAATACCCTGATGGGATTGGGCGGCTTCCCGGCTAACGACAACCAGTTCGTCGGGATGCTGGGCATGCACGGTACTTATGAAGCCAACATGGCGATGCAGCATTGCGATGTGCTGGTGGCGATCGGCGCGCGTTTTGATGACCGCGTGATCGGCAACGTCGAGCATTTCGCACAGGTGCCGCGCAAAATCATTCACATCGACATCGACCCTTCTTCGATCGCCAAGCGCGTCAAGGTGGATGTGCCGATCGTGGGTGACCTGAAGCTGGTGCTGGATGAATTGCTGACGGTGTTGCGCAGCAGCCGTCAAAAACCGGATGTGGCTGATATGGCAACCTGGTGGCGCCAGATTGAAGAATGGCGTGTGACAGGCGGCGGGTTGCGCTACAAAAATTCCAGCGAAATCATCAAGCCGCAATTCGTGATCGAGACGCTGCACAAACTCACCGGGGGCGATGCGTTCGTCACCTCCGACGTGGGGCAGCACCAGATGTGGGCCGCACAGTATTACAAGTTCAACCATCCGCGTCGCTGGATCAACTCCGGCGGCCTGGGTACGATGGGTTTTGGCTTGCCGGCGGCAATGGGCGTGCAGCTCAAGCATCCCGGTGAGACCGTGGCCTGCATAACCGGTGAGGGCAGCATCCAGATGAATATTCAGGAGCTGTCCACCTGCAAGCAATATCATTTGCCGATCAAGGTGCTGTCGCTGAACAACGGCTATCTGGGCATGGTGCGGCAGTGGCAGGAATTTTTCCACGGTAACCGTTTTTCGGAGTCCTACATGGACGCCTTGCCGGATTTCGTGAAAGTGGCCGAAGCGTATGGTCACATCGGTATCCGTATCGATAAACCTGCCGATGTAGAGCCTGCGATCATTGAGGCCTTGTCTCGCAAGAATGATCTGGTGTTCATGGACTTCCGCACCGATCCGACTGAAAATGTGTTCCCTATGGTGCCCGGCGGCAAGGGTTTGTCTGAAGTCGTTCTGTCGGAGGATTTGTAATGCGCCATATTATTTCCTTGTTGATGGAAAACGAAGCGGGTGCCTTGTCGCGTGTGGCGGGATTATTCTCGGCGCGCGGTTATAATATCGAGTCGCTGACCGTGGCACCGACAGAAGACGCAAGCCTGTCACGCATGACCATCGTCACGAGCGGTTCGGATGCGGTCATCGAACAGATCACCAAGCAGCTCAACAAACTGATCGATGTTGTATCCGTGATGGACTTGAGCGAAGGTGAGCATATCGAGCGCGAGTTGATGCTGGTCAAGTTGCGTGCCGAGGGTGAAGCGCGCGACGAATTGAAGCGTATGACGGATATTTTTCGCGGGCGTATTCTGGACGTGTCGGATCATACTTACACCATTGAATTGACCGGTTCGCGAGTCAAACTGGACAGTTTTATCGATGCAATTGGCCGTGATTTGATTCTGGAAACGGTACGTACCGGCGCTTCCGGAATCGGGCGCGGCAACCGGATTTTAAGCTTGTAG